>JAKJGF010000220.1 GCA_022704525.1 Bacillota bacterium
TTCATACTCCTCTCCATCTTCTCCCTCTATAATCTCTACATATTCCCCTTCACCTTCTTCTTCTATAACTTCATACTCCTCTCCATCTTCTCCCTCTATAATCTCTACATATTCCCCTTCACCTTCTTCTTCTATAACTTCATACTCCTCTCCATCTTCCACCTCTTCTTCTATAACTTCATACTCCTCTTCTTCATATTTCTCTTCTTCTTTTACGGGAAGGTTCTCTTTTTCCACAACTTCTGGTAACAATAAATTACTCTCACTTTCTATAAGACTTATCACTTCACTTACCCTGGGATCGTCTATTCTTTCTCTACTTTTAACTAAATCTATCTCTAAAGGTATCCTTTCTTTTGCTGCATTAGTAACAGATATAATTAATTCAGTCAAATCTTTTTTGACATTCACATATTTCTTTTCTAAATCTCTATATTCATCCTCAGTTGATGCAAATTCAGCTTCATTTTTTGCAACATTACGTGCACTATCAGCCAGTTTAAATTGACCTTCATTTATATCCTCTCTATATTTACTAATACTGGCTTTTTGATCATTTATTTCCTGCTTTAATTTACTGGCTATAGATTGAGTATTTCTCTTTTCAGATATACTATACCACCTGGCAGTTCTAAGCTTATTATTTAACTCAGATAATTTATCTTCTTGCTCCATAATCAATTTCTCAGCCTGGCGAAGTTCTTCTCTATATCTCTGAACTAATTTATCCAATTCTGAAGCTTTTTTTCTACTTTTCTCTAATTTTTTAAACATATAATCATATTTACTTCTAACTTCATTATACGGATTGACTATCATTTTCAATTTACTGTTAAGTTCCCATATAGTATTAAGTTCACTGGGAGTAAAAACATAATGCTTATTACTTCTTGTAATAATTATATTATCTTTATTTTGTACTGCCACACCTTCAGATTCAATTACATAATCCCGCTCAACTTCATCTCCTTCTTTTGAAATGGTTAACTTATCTTTTATTTTATCTTCTTTCACCTTTACGAGTATATCTTTGACCTTATCAGACAATTTAATAGGTGTGTACTGCCTTTTTGATAAATACTCTACTACACCCAATTCTCTGGCCCTCTCTATATGCTCATTCTGGTATGAACCTGACAAAAAAACTATTGGAATAACAGCAGTTTCCGGATCCTCTTTCAAATGTTTACATACTTCAAAACCATCCATCTCGGGCATCATAACATCTAAAATAATTAAATCCGGACGTTCTAATAAAGCTATAGTAAGAGCCTCTGCACCATTATCAATAAGGATAACGGAATAACCATCATTTATTAAAGACATACTAAAGGCTTTCCCTAAAATTTTATTATCTTCAACTAAAAGTATTTTTTCTGTAGCCATATTTCTCTCCTAGTGCTCTTTGCATATAATTCAAACTTTATGTATAAGTAAATAAATATCTATCAATACATTATACTTGGGTTTTATCAGTCTGTAAATACATTAATCCAAATTAAAGAAACTGATATAAATCTACCGATTAAAATACTAAATAACTTTTCTAGAAAAAGAAAACCTAAAAAATCTAAGAATAAACAGAGGGAATCTCAAGCAAACTGTAGAATATTTTTTGAGAAAATAAATTATAAAATCTTTCTTAAGGACTATTACAAATGGAACTTGGTCGCAGACTGGCAGATTTTGCAGAACAACTACCTATAGGTAAAAAATTGGGAGAACTTGACTTTACACAAACAGGAATTCTAATTGGAGAAACAGCCTGTGGCAAATCTATGGTTACACCTGTTCTTGCCCATCTTACCGGTGGATTCAAAAGAATTATAGTGAGACAACCAACACGGCTTGCAAGTTATCTTGCTATGAAATCTATGGAAGATATATATGGAAAAACCATATCGGTAGGATGTATAAACAGAGATCAAAAAATTAATCCTGATGCTCCAATATTGGAAATAACCGATGGTATTCTGGTTGACTGGCTCAGAGATAAACAAATATGGTATGATGAACTTATAATACTTGATGAAATTCACGCAACATCGGAACAACTTGAGATTGCTATGGGGCTTATAAAAAGACAGGGATTTCGTCCCTGGTGTCTGAGCGCTACTATTGACCCACGGGATATAAGAGATTATTTTAATGCAGAAGTTTATTATGTCTCAGGAATAAATTATCCTATTCACAAAAAACAAATATATAAACCTCTTACAGATTTTCTCTACGGTGATAAAATTGAAAAAGGTTATATAAAAGATAAAATAATTTCTAAAGGCCATTCATGTCTGGTCTTCTTACCCACCAGATTTGAGACAGAACTCTGGGCAGCAGAGATTGAAGAGGTTTATGGTGAGGATATAATTTGTAAATATCTTCATGGCGGAATCAATGTTCAGGAGATGGAACCTTTTGCTCATAAAGAAAATATAGAGAAACCTTTCATACTATTTGCAACACCTGTAGCGGAACAATCAATTACACTTGATCTGGATGATGTAATAATAGTTAATGAAAAAATATTTGTAACTGAATATATGGGAGTTAAACGTCAACAGAGAATACCTCTTCCTCCAAATTCTTTAATTCAGATGATGGGACGGTGTGGCCGTTATAGAGAAGGGCAGGTTTATGTAATAAGCGATCGTTTCGATTCGGAAATAAATTTCGAACACTTACATCCAACTCTGATAGATTATACTCTCGCTAATAATACGCCCTTTGAACTGGCAATAATTCTGGCTGATAGAAAGGTAAAATTAGAAGATATTGAACTCATTACAGATGTTGACAGAAAGGAATACAACTTTGCTGTTAAAATGCTGAAAAAAAGAAAAATTATAGATAAACATGGGCAACTTACAAAAGAAGGGGAAGTTGTTATGAATATTCCCCTGGATTATAATTTAGCCCAGTTTGTAGCCACTGCACCTGAGGAAATACTGGATATCGTCATTTTTACTGCATCTTTTGGAACCCACGGATTATATCACCTGGAGAAATTTTTCCCTGATGGTACTCCTTTTGATATAATCAGGGCAAGACAAAAATTATCTGTATCCCAATCAGATCTTCTGACTAAATATAATATAGCCAGAACTTTCTATGGCCTTTCAGAAGAGGAAATGGATGTAAAAGCACAGGAATTAGGAATGAACCTGCACGTTATAATCAATTCTCTGAATGCTGCAAAATCAGTTTATGAACATCTTGAATTAAGCCCACCGGAAAATTTACCAGAATTAAATAAAGAACTTATAAGTATATTTCAGGAACATGTATTTAACATAATGCTCTTTCCACCGATAAAAGTCTCTTATAATTATAATAGAGGCAGTTATAGCTGTTATATAGATAATTTAAAAGCTTTTGTTGATATTGCATCTACAATTCAGGGAGGTATGGAAGAGATAATATTTTCATCAAAAACAGAAGTGGAAAATCGTCGTGGTGAATGGTTTATAAGACTATCAGATAATACACTTTGTCCTAAAAAACTCCGTGAATGGTGCTGGCCTGAGGAAACAGTAAAAAAATTTCTACAAGAAATTTTAATATTTTTCAGTGATGAAAGCTATATAAAAGTAAAAAAAAGATATCCTCATATAATAGAATTTGTTAAAAAGTCTACAGATTTAACAAAGAAACTTGAAGTATTATATAATAAGTCCCCTGAGAGCTTTAAAAAAGATAGAATTATGCTTATGGAAATATTAGAGGATATCCTTGGCGATATATGTATACAGGAAAGAATTAAAAATTTCAACACCCTGGAGGAGTATCTGGCAAAAAAACTTATACTCGAACCGGATATAGAAGAATTCATATCCTATGAGTCCATAAAAAAAATAAATGGCTATCCCGATGAAATTGAAATTAGAGAGAGTTTTTACCCGATTATTTATAAAAAGGGGGAAAAATTACTGGAACTTCCTTACCAGTTAATACTTGATTTAAAGGAAGAAGAATCGAGAGGAATAAATATTTTTACAAGTACAATCCAGGGAAAGAACAAAAAAATCGAAAAGATATATTCCTGTGGTCTCCTTCAGGCACAAAAAGACATCAAATCCCTGTTAACAAAAAAAGCCTGGAAGAAAGCCAATAAAGCCAGTAAAGATAAAATTAAATTAAATCAGATTCCAAATATATTAACAAAATTATTGAGCAAAAAACACGTAACTGACTTTTGCAACGAACCGATTTACGGATGGACCGGGCTAGAATACGATGGAAATAATTTCAATTTGAAATTATTTAATTCATCCAAAGAGGCTGAGTTAGAAATACGTAAAAGTCTGATAGAATATATTAACCGTAAACTCAGAATACAGGAAAATGAAATAAAAAAAAAGCTTCCTTCTAAAAATCGTAGAAAAATAAAAAAAGATATAACCAGTGAAATAAAAAAACTTCTAAAGTTGAGTAAAAAAGAAATCGAAAATCAGAGTTTTAATATAAATTCTCAGGAATCTTTAAGAAACCTCTGGGCAAAATTAGAACCAGAAATTTATAAACTCAGAAAATTTATAAATAGAGAAAACAATGAATTAACTGGACTAAAAAGACATTCTGCTTCGGAAATTCTGGAGATCTGAACAGGTTAGTTTCTTAACTAGATTATAGTGAACAATGAGAAGTAAGAAAATCTTTTCACTCCTGAATACTCACTTAATTATGGATGATTATGAAGTCAAGTATAAATAAATTTTATAGACAGGAAAAAGAAAATAAATATATATTGTTTATGCTCAAAAATTAATATAAAATATAGATGAAGGTATTTATAAATTTATTATCTACAGAGTATCAGATTTAAAATAATGAAATGTTATAACTGCGAGAAAGAAAATCTTGAAGGTAGCAAGTTCTGTAGCCATTGTGGATGCACTCTGACTATGGAAATTGAATATCCTTTTTTAAATAATAGATATAAAGTTCTTGAAATTATAAATGCCGGTGGTATGTCTACAGTACTAAAGGCAGAGGATCAGAATCTTGGGAACAGTATATGTGTTATAAAAGAAATGTCTAACTATTTTAAAAGTCAAAAGGAACGAATTTATGCAGTACAAAAATTTAAAGAAGAAGCCTTGATACTGGCTAAAATGAGACATCCTAATATACCCATAGTAATCGACTATTTTGTGGAAAATGACAAATATTATCTTGTAATGAATTATATCAAGGGGAAAAACCTTAAGCAACTGGTAGAAGGGCATCCCGGGAAAGCACTGTCAGAAGATTTAGTAAAAAATATAGGAGTTCAAATTTGTACAATCCTGGAATATCTTCATAATCAAAATCCTCCTATAATTCACAGGGATTTAAAACCAAGTAATTTCGTGATGGAAGAAGACAGTGGGAATGTTATACTCATAGATTTTGGTATAGCAAGAAAATACGAACCAGAGAAGACAGGCACACTTATAGGAACGCCAGGTTATATGGCGCCGGAGCAATATACAGGGAAAATTGATCTCAGAAGTGATATTTTTGGACTTGGATCCACTCTGCATCATATGATTACAGGGGAAGATCCTGCTAATCGTGAATCCCTTGAATTTGCACTGGTTACAAAGCTCAGACCTGATATATCCTATCATATGGAAAGTATAATAAGTAAAGCTTTAGAATATAATCCAAAGCGTAGATTTCATACAGCTACTGAAATGAAAATGGCTTTACTGCAAAGAAGCTATCTTGAGATTAACAGAAGCACCCCCAGATCACCATATAAACCTGCTCCCATTCCGGAAGTACTACCAAAATACATTGAATTAAGTAGAAAAACAAATCTTAAACATCAGGATCTTGTACAGAAGTCCATACCGTCTTTTCCAATGAAAACAGGCGCAGCTACAGCTGCTCCTTCCTCAGAAGGTTTTATTTATGTACAATTGCAATCTTTCCTGGATAAAGAGAGTATAAGAGAAATATTAAACACACATATTGGAATAGATATAGGTGCAATGAATATTAAATTAGTGCAAATGAATATAGATGAAAGATACTATATGTATCCTAACAAAATTCTTATTATCCCAACACCTGTGGGGGCCATAACAAACGGCTTAATTACAAATCCACAACAGATGGGAAGTCTATTAAAAAAAGCTTTTACTGACTTTGATATCAAAGCCAGCAAAGCTTTAATCTCGATTCCAAAAAATCGCTGTCATTTTTATTCTTTGCTTATGAAAGATATGCCAGATTCAAAATTACAGGAAATCATACCTCAACTTTCAAAAGAACATTTTCCATTTTATAAACAGGGTATTATAATAGACTATCAGGCAATTCACTCATATATCCCCGGGAATGAAGGTAATATGGAGTTAATACTTGCAGGTGCAGAAAAAGAAATAGTAGATGGCTTGAAGCAGACTATAGAAGAAACTGGACTTGAGTTGGCCGGTATTAAATTTCAGCCTTTTCTACTAAATCAGGCTATTAACCTTCTTGTGAGTGAAAATATTAAAAGTAAATGTATCGCTATTATAGATATAGGTGCTGAAAATACTTCCATAAATATAGTAAAAGATGGATGCCTCTGGCATACAAGCCTGCTTTCTTCAGGAGGAAATAATTTTACAAAAGAAATAGCCTCCAAACTTGAAATAAATTTAGCCAAAGCTGAGCTTCTGAAGAAAAAAAAGTTAAAGTTAAATCTCCCCAAGGGGGCCACGCAGAGTGAATTTATTTTATTTAATATAATTAATGGAATCCTAAAAACGATGTTGAATGACATACTGAATGTTATAGAAAAATTTAAAATAAAATATAAAATAGTATGGTCAATTCCTCTGATTTTCACCGGAGGAACAGCTATACTTAAAAACTTTGATAAATATGTAGAAAATGAGCTAAGGATCAGGTGTTTAAAATTTAAAATGCCTGTAAGCAAGCAAGAAAGTGCAAATAAAGATATAGTTTCTGAGATAGGCCCATCTCTTATGATCAGTTTTGGCCTTGCAATGAATAAGATAGTGCAACGAGAAAAATTTCAACAGGACTTTCTTGAAGAAAAGCCTCAGGAAAAGAAGAGTTTATGGAATATATTGACATCTAAATTTTTCTAATTACTGCTCCAGATAAAAAAGTATCCAAAAACATATACACCTGTCCCTGCCCGGGCTCTGGAGCAAAAGATACGCCGTCAAAGAAGAAGGTTGTTTATGCATAAAAAGATATTAAGAATTGAACTGACAACAAAAAAATATGACATCTCAAATTATGATGAACTTTATAATAACTGGATGGGAGGCACGATGTTGGAATTAAACTTCTTAATGAAGAATGTCCTGAAAATATAGATCCCCTTTCCCCTGAAAATCCAATAATTTTTACCATAGGCCCTCTGAACGGTTATTTTCCTGCAATAACAAAAACAGTAGCAATGTTTAAATCCCCTCTGACAGGCAATCTCGGAGAATCTCATGGAGGAGGACGATTCTTCCAGGGTATGAACAGTGTCTAAATAATTTATCGCCAAACAGGAATTTAAAAACAATTATAGAACTTAAATTTGGCAAGATAAATTACGAAAGGAGATAAATAATGGCAACTACAAAAGTAACAAATGAATCCTGGTTTACAAGACTTAAAAATGCTCTTGGAGGTATAGTATTCGGTATAATTTTGCTGGTTGTAACAGTGGGATGTCTCTTCTGGAATGAAGGCAGAGCAGTAAAAAGAGCACAAGATCTTGCTGAAGGTGCCGGAGCGGTAGTCTCTGTTCAGGTTGACAAAAGGGATACAGAAAATGAAGGAAAACTTGTTCATATGTCAGGTACGGCAACTACAGAAGAAACTCTTACTGATGATACATTCAGAATTTCATCGTCTCAGACCATTAAACTTTCCCGTGAGGTAGAGATGTA
>JAKJGF010000221.1 GCA_022704525.1 Bacillota bacterium
AAGAAAAAGAAAAAAATCTCTTAAGGGGCCCTCCATATAATAAACCAGAGGAAAAATATGGAAGTCCGGAAGATTTAGTTAATTGGAGTAAAGAAAAGGGAAATAAAAAAGAGGCAAAAAAATTACTGGCAATAAGAATGGTAATGTTAGAAGGAGAACCTATAGGATTAATGGTATAGCAAGATTAAATGGAATAACAGTAAGAACATTGCATAAATGGATTTATAAATGGAATAAAGGAGGAATAGAAAAATTAAGAAGAAAGCCCGGAAGCGGCGGCCCGAGGAAATTCCTGAAAGAACATAAAGAAGTTGCAACAGAGCTTATAAAAAAACAGGATAAAGAGAAAAAGAGATTAACCATAAAAGGGATGCATAATTTTTTAAAAGAACCGGTATAAAGTTGCTGTAAGCTATAAAAGTCTATGTTGGACTCTCAAGAGGATGAAAGTCAGACGCTTGGTACCGCTCCAGGTAAATAAGTATCCAAAAAATTTTAAATATACACACCTGTCCCTGTCCGGGCTCTGGAGCAAAAGATATGCCGTCAGAGGAGAAAGTTATAACTTAAATAAATGCAAAACTGTATATTCTGTAATAACAGATTTCATTGTAACAGGATCATAGATTTTGCGTAAGAGCCCGGACAGGGACAGACCTGTGAGATGGATACTAACTTGCCTGTTGCCGTACTTAGTACCTCGTCTTTGGCCAACAAGACAGAAGAAAGAACTGGTGGAAGTATTTAAAAAAGACTTGAAGGTATTACTGGAAGATATAATACCTGTATGGTTTTTTGATGAAACAGGTTTTCCAGGTTGGAGCAAAGCCGAGAAAAGTATTAGCTTTTAAAAGAGATAAACCTGTAATCCTCATAATGGAGACCATATAAGAGAAACCCTTATGGGAGCAGTAAATATTAAGAATGGCCAGATGGAAGCCCTTATTATGCCAAACTCAAATACTGAAACCTTTCAGTCATATCTGGATTATTTTAATAATCAGCTAAATGGTAAACCTGCTGTAATAATTTTGGATAATCCTTCGTGGCATAAGAGGGGAAAACTTTCCCGGGGAAATCCTGTGTATCTTCCACCTTATTCTCCTACTCTTAACCCTGTTGAAAGATTATGGAAAGTATTAAAAGATATGATGCCGGTTTTTAATGAAATTTCAAATGAAGATGAACTTCAGGAAATTATAATCAATAATTTGCAAACCTTTTTTCATAATCCAGACCTGGTAAAATCTATATGTGGAATTTCGGAATAATTTTTTGAGAAACACTCTATTTCTACACACATTTTATTATACCTATTTACGGAATTTTTTTATTAGAAACACTCTATACAGTATTAGAACCAGATAAAAAAGAACACTACCTCCTTGTACAAAAAAATTGACATTAAAATACAATAATGATAGAATATTTTTAGGAATGAGGGGCGTTCTAATCCTTCCCAATTGATTGGGGAGATACAGAACGACAGGGGGTGGGTTCTACCAGCTACATTAACGTGATAAACTGTATTTATTGACTAAATTTGAAGTTTTTGCTATACTATATGCATGAATAAAGATAATTTAAAACACTGCCGAACATGCGTTTATAACTGTAACTACCATATAGTGTTTTCAACTAAATACCGTAAAAAAGTTCTTACGGGAGAAGTTGAAGAATATTTAAAAGATGTAATAATGGAAATAGCAAAAGAAAAAGATTTTGAAGTATCAGCAATAGAAACAGTAGAAGAAGATCATATACATATATTTGCCTCAGGTCATCCCAAAATAAGTCCCTGCTATATGGTAAAAATGATAAAGGGTATAAGCGGAAGAAAATTATTTATGAAATTTCCCGGTCTGAAAAATAAATTATGGGGAGGACATCTATGGAATCCCTCTTATTACATAGAGACCATAGGAAGCATATCTGAAGAAGTAATAAAAAGATATATAGAAAAGCAGGTAAGAAAATAATGTTATACACTTACCGCTTCGTGAGGTATGACTGACCTGTCAGGAGTCAGCAGAGGCCATAGTATTTCATAAAGAAAGAAGGGCTGAACATAAGGAAAGGGAAAGAAATAATAAGTTCAAAGATGGAGCAACTGAAATTTCCAAGATGAAGTTGCCCGGAAGAGGGTACTGTGAATCAGGATAGTATTTCGGGAGTGCCGAGTCCATCATTGGCACGAGTTATGGAAAGTCCCTGCAAAGGAATTGTGTATAATACCCTGGAGAAAATCCTTGAACGAAGCAACATGCAGAAGGCTCTACATAAAGTTGAAAGTAATAAAGGTTGTAGTGGAACAGACGGAATAGGCCAGAAAGAAATCCGGAAACATCTGAAAGAGAACTGGGTAGAGATAAAAGATAAACGTTTCTGGGTTAGATGTAGTAATGAACAATATGAAAAAATAAAAGCACTAGCAGAAAAAGAAAGAGTAAGCATGAGTGAACTTGCTCTCATGAAAATTCTTAATTTAAAAGTAATAGAAGTAGATGAAATAAAAGAATACCCTAATACTATTACAGATAAAAAAGGGGAAAAAAGAACATATACACAGAGAAGACTGGCAAGAAAACGATTACTACAACCAATATCAGCTTAAAAGACTATAGTGAAGGGTAGATGATAAATATGACATTCGTAGAAGAAAGAGTTGATAAATTAGAAGATTTAGTTGCACAGACACAGTTGATGATACAGAGTTTATCATATGAAGTAAGTAGAACTCAAATAAGTGTAAATAGATTAAGTAATGAGATGAAAGATTTTAAAGTTTATACTCAAAACACCATAGATGGATTATCTAAAAATATAGATAAACTCGGAGAAAAAATGAATAAGAAATGGGAAGATGTGGTAAAAAAGCAGGGGACTTTAGTTGAAGATATGGTTGCTCCCAATATAAAGTTCATAGTCGAACGCTATTTTAATTGTAAAAAAGCTGATTGCCAGAGTTTTGCCATAAGATATGAAAAGCAACATCCTAAAGTTAAGGGGACACAAAGAGAATTCGATGTTATTGCAGTATACCCTGATAAAGTGATAGTAAATGAAACAAAGTCCAATCCAAAACCAGAATTAGCAGTAGAATTTATTGACTTTATTAAGAGTGGAGAGTTTTTTGAATATTTCCCAGAATATAAAAGTAAAGAATTGATTCCAATCTTTGCGTCTTTCCATATTCCGGAAAATGTCCTGAAGAAACTATCTAAAAATAAGATTTATGCTATGGGTATTAAAGAAGACACTATGGATATCTTAAATCCAAAATTTTGAAGGAACTTTTCAAGTTAATATAGAATGCTCATGATGATTTTATTGTTTGAAAGGCGGTGAATTTCTGTAAATAAGTCGTAAGACTTACATATATGGACAGTATAATTAAATAGAAAAAGTGGTAAAATTAAAAAAACTTCTTCGCAGGAAGAAGCAAAAGAAGAAATTCAATAAAATAATAATACCACTAAAGGGATGTTTTTGTCAATTTTTTCTTATAACTAGGCAGCGATGAAGAGTAATTTTTTTCAGACCTCCTCCGAATAACCCTATTGAAAGATTATGGAAAGTATTAAAAGATATGATGCCGGTTTTTAATGAAATTTCAAATGAAGATGAACTTCAGGAAATTATAATCAATAATTTGCAAACCTTTTTTCATAATCCAAACCTGGTAAAATCTATATGTGGAATTTCGGAATAATTTTTTGAGAAACACTCTAAAGCTGTGTAACCCGAAGAAATTTAGAAGCCATCATGATTTATGTAAATATTTACATAATAATGAGTTCGGATAAAAACCTTTTGATTAACGTTGTTTTTTATGTAAATTTGTATAAGTTTACATAATTTTACATAAATATAAATCAACGGAGAAGGTTCAAAATAATCGGAGTAACGGGAAAAGTTCAAACCGGGTGAACACGAACTTCACCCCTACTCTACAACCCATGAAGAAATAATAAACTTTTCTGTTCTGCTTCCCGTTCCGTAATACTGAAGAGCTTTCAGGTATTTCTGATCAAACTGGAGAATAAAATATGAAATATCAGGATTATAACCGGTCAGAATAAATTTTCCTGTTCTTATATCATTGGGATCATCTATATTATTCGGGTCAAGAACGGTTTTACCCGTAACTACCATAGCCCCTGTAAAAGTTAAAGCACATTTATCTATTATTATATCTTCATGACTGTAGCAAAGACCTGTAAGGGCCAGATGTTTAGAGGGGGAACTCAGATTGATATCTCCCTGTGAATAAATGGCAATATTGGCACGTTTACCCGATTCAAAACTATTGGGATCACGGTTGATAGAACCATCGTCATCTTCATCTTTAGGCTTAAAACTGGTGGTAGCCTTAGCATCTATTGTAACGGCTCCTTCGGCATAGATAGAACCTTCCCCCTGGAGACGGCCATTATAAAAAGAAAAATTACCGTACACTGGCTTATCTACATATGGCCCCGAGGGGGCAGGCTGATTGGGATCAGCAGGATTAAGCCTGTCAGGCTGTACCAGTTCATCAGAATCTGTCATATTTGCTCCACAGGTGCAGTTCTCAGGGTTAACATCACTCCATCTTATTTCATTTCCATTATTACTCAAATGGAGATAGGAACCATCATTAAATTTGAATCCACCTTCAGTATACTTATCAGCTATATATGTGAGATTACCATTTATCTTGATATTTTTATTAATATTCAGATATGTCATATCAGGAACGGTAAAGGCCTTACCAAGAGGTATGGCAGGAGGAGCTCCGTAGTAATGAACTCCATTTTGGTCAACGTAAAAGGATAATACATCATCTGAGGTGTCACCGGGAGTATCATTTACGTCTTCATAAAACTTGTAAACAAATCCCCATGGTTCTAAGAATCTAATAAAAGTGCCGCCATGGGGCATTTCATACTGGGTCTCAGTAGCAAGAGCTGAAATCTTTAGACCATCAGCCAGCAGTTTTGTACTACTTTCTTTTTTCCCCTTTAATGTTTTTGTATTTATAACTACTCCTCTGTCTGCATCGGAACATTTTGAACCTGCTGAACCCTTTCCAGAACCCAGAAATACAAAATCTTTTGCATCTATTTCGACAGAACCTTCCCTGTCTGATTTACTCCAGATAGTAGGAATACTGCCGTCCTGACTATAAATATTAACAAAACTTACATTATCAATATCTATTTTATCTACGGCCCCGATTGCAAGAGGATCTGAGGTGGTCAGCCCGGGGGCTGTGAGAATTTCAATTTTCACGAAAGTCCTGCCTACCTTTGCATAACTTATTATATCCACACTCACAGGAGGGACTTTTCTTATGCCGTTCGTTGTAATAATAGAGCTGCTCTGGAGATTATTATATGAATAAATGAATTTGCTGGCAGGTAACCATGAAGGTCTGCCGGGGGCGTTCTTATCAAAGGATATATAAATATCCTTATTTTTAAACTGAGGAGGAGTTAAATCATCAGGTAAAGTTTCACCGGATTTTCCATAATTATTATTTGCTATAAGCCTCCCTATGACCTCTCTTGCCGCACAATCAGCCAGATCTATAGCCTGCTGTTTCTGTGTATAATAACCAATATGAAAAAGATTGGAAAGAGACATATTTGCCAGAGCAACACCTATAATGAGGAGTATCACTATAACCCAGGCTGTTATTATAAGTATCATGGCTTTTTCTTTTTTGTTTACTCTCATAAACATTTCCCCCTTTCAACTATTCACAGGTATTATAACCAGTTTTTCCTTTGAAGGCTTTAAGCCTTTTTCTTTATTTTTTGGTGATATTACCACTATCTCTACTGTTATGGATCTCCAGGAATCATCTTTTGTAAACCTGAGTTCCTCCACATAATAAGCAGCAGGAAAAGGTCCTTCTATAGATGTATGATTAAACGTTCTGTAATAAGGCAGGTTATAGGCCCCTCCCGATAGGCTATCATCATCTGGAAAATGAAATTCTTCCAGAAGTTTTGCATTGCTAGTACCTTCTGCATCACCCATAGGAATTATTTTCCTCCATACCTTATCACCTGATTTATAGTATAATATATATTTATACCATAACAGCTTTCCTGCCAGACTGTCCTTATGGGTTTTATTACCGGAATCAAAGGGAGAAGGGAAAGCTATTACGGGACTGTTGGGATCAGAAGAATCTACAGATATATAAAAATAATTTGTCATAATAAGCTCTCTGTTTATTCTATTCAAAAAAGAAAGACAGGTCTGAAAAGTATCCATTTTATGAGAGCCAAACCTTATAGAATAAAAACCTTTTGCAAGAAGAGCGTAGATTGCCGTCATAAGAATACTTAATATAAGGAAAGAGAGAATTGCTTCCAGAACAGATATACCTCTTTTATTCACTTTATCTCTCCCTCCTTATGAATTTGGATCATAAAACAGCACGGCCGTTGTGATCACTCTTACCAGTCTATCTTTATATGCTGAAGATAGCTTTTCAGGTGACACATTATATACACCCATAGTAACTATCTTTAATTCATTCGTCACACTGCCTGTTACATCAGGATAATCATAACCTTCAACTTTATAAATAACGTAGTAATTATCAACTTTATAAGATTCAGGAGAAGTAAGGGCCACTTTAGAATAACCTCTCTGCATAAATTTCGCCTTTTCTGCCATCATAATATTAGTTGCTTCCATAAGACCTTCACTTTTTTTTATAGCCTGAAGAGCCGATAAGATAACACCTGATATTACCACTATGGCAGTGGCAAGCAGAAATACTCCCCACAGAACTTCTACAAGAGAAAAAGCTCTTTTAGTACACATAAACAGACCATTTCTTATAATTGTATCTTTTAATATTATAAAACATTATATCATTAAAGTCAAAATAAATCTATTGGAGTCAGCGATAAAGAGTAATTTTTTTCAGACCTCCTCCGAATAGCCCTTTTACTTTAGAATTTCCTGTTAAAACCTTCAATTTAATCCTCCTTTCTATGCTACATATCAAAAAAATCTAGCAGCCTGTGTGATTAACCCAATAAATATACTTTTTTTGTTATCTGCTAATTTTAAATCAGTAAAAGTTTAATATATACTCCTCTTTTACCAGTTTAAAATCAGTATAATACAAATTACTAAAGGAATTTCTTCCAGATACTACTATAATTTATTTAAACCATCAAACAGCAGGTTGTAACCTTCTTTTTGCTCTGAATATCTTAAGTAAATTATGAACTGCACAATCGATACGCCAGAGAGAGTTTACCTTTTCCAACCCCCTGAGTAAGAATTGCCTTAATCCTCTCCCTTCTTTTATCTGTCCAAATACCGGTTCTACAGATGTCATCCTTAATTTATATCTTTCTTTACCAAGTTTGGTTTTTAATTTTCTTCTCATACGCTCTTTCGGTGTAATATTGTCAGGAATCTTATCGGGTGGTAGAGTTTCCATATTGCGCCATTCCTTGTGTGATATTTTCTCCGGAGGAATGAAAGCTTCTATACCCTTATCCTTTAATACTTTAAGATTCTCTTCACTATAAAGACCTGTATCTGCTGATACTTCAGCAGGAATTTTACCAGTATTATCTATGGTTCCTTCTACAAGAGGAGGTAAAGAATGTTTATCGTCTGCCACATTGGTTACAAAAGCATCCACTATAATTTGAGTCTCTGCATCTACGGCAGCCTGAGCATTATAAGCCTGGATAAATGATTTCTCTGAACTCTTCATTATCCTTGACTCACTATCAGTAAAATTTCTCTGGGCTTTATCTTCTGGTTTTGCATCTTCAGGATTTTTTCTTGGTTTAAAATCACGGCCTTCTTTCTCTGCTTCCTCTTTCCTTTTCTCCTGTTCTTTTTTGGCTTTCT
>JAKJGF010000222.1 GCA_022704525.1 Bacillota bacterium
GTGTATATGTTTTTGGATACTTTTTTACCTGTTGCGGTACTTAGAAATGCAGGTGAAGGTGGCACTATGGACACTGTGACCGGTGTAAAAGCAGGTTATTATGTAACTGAGAGTGCAGCTGTAGGTGTTACCAGTGCTGTTCTTTCTCTGGGAACAGGTGTTTTTTCCGGTCTGGGTCGTATTATTGCTTCGCCATTTAAGGGGCATTAGTTTGTGAAATATAAAAGGGTGAAATGTGAAAAAAACTTTTCACATTTCACCTTCACTATTTGAAGCGTTTCATTCTTCTATCCAGTTGATAATTTTATTCCAGTAGATAAATAAACTGTTATTTTGATTATAACTCAGAATCTCATGGAATTCTTTTTCTGGTATATTAGAAATTATAGCTGCAAAGCAGATGGCTGCTCTTGCAAGATCTGTCTGAAGTTCCTCCCAGCTATATGTTCCTGATAAAAGATGTTCTGCAAAAGGATTTCTTCCTCTAACAAGTTCACTTAAATAGGGAGGTAAATCTTTATCTTCCGGCTCTTCTTTGAAGCTTGCTACAGCTCTACATAAATTAAGTGTATCTTCAAAAATTTCTTTTATACTAAAGGATGTTTTCTGAAGAGCATTTTCCTGTTCTATACAATAATTTATGCTTTCTCTCATTTCAGCTATATAAGGTGAATTTTTTGCAAGGAGTGATATATCATAGGCGTGTTTCAGTCTCTGGGCTTCTTTCCCTTTATTGAGAGGAATTCCCAGAGTAGAGGGCCCCAGAGTAAGTAGTTTGTCTCCAATAAGGCTGGATATGGTAGGAACCAGAACATCTATTTTTGATTTATAGAAATTCCCACAACAAACAGGTTTTTTCATTTTTTTATAAAGGCTCATTTTTAGCTGTACGTCAAGCATAATATTAGTTTCAGCCGGTTCAGTAAAATGAGATTTGTAGTATATATAATAGCTTGTCATAGGAAGCCAGGGTTTTGTTTTATGTGGTCTTTTCTCCCAGCGAATAAACACATCTGAATCTTTTATAATTTCCTGTAAAATTTCTTCTACCCTTTCCTTAGTTTCATCTGATGCAATATCAACATCTATGGAAAAACGCTGTGGATTTTCCAGTAACACCAGAAGTGAGTTTCCTCCTTTAAACATAAAGTTAAGGCCTTTATGAACAAGTAAGGCAACTAATTCCATACTATGAACAACCTGTTCTGCAAGAACAGGTGTGGTATTATGCCTGTATTTTTCTATATGTTCTTTTGTGAAGTAATTCGGATCACCTATTATCATTAATTAATTACACCGCTCAATCTTCCCAGAAGAGTTAAATAGTCATTTAACTGTCGGGTTATTAGAAAATTTTCTCTTACATATTCTTTGCCTCTTATACCCATTTTTTTTGCAAGTTCACTATGTTCAAGTAGTAATATCATTTTTTCAGCAAATTCTTCTGTTGTATTTACAAGAAATCCATTTATTTCATCAACTATCTGCACGGATAGCCCATAAACATTACTGGCTACTACAGGTTTTTCTTTCCAGAGTCCTTCTGTTACGACTACGCTGAAATTTTCTTCCAGAGATTTTTTGACAATTATACTGGCTGCTCTTTGAAAAGCATTGCATTCAATACTTCCCACACCATTCATATTAGAAAGGAAGTGTATATTATAGTCTTCACCGGCATGACGAACCGTTTTTTCATAATATTTCCATGCCTTTGGATCATTACTGCTTATAAATGTGATTAATACAAGCTGAACATCAGGAAATTTCTGTTTTACATTACGATAAGCATCTATTATTCCAAGGGGATCTCTTAAGGGATTAAAGCTTGAAAGCTGCAGAATTATAGGTTTTTCAGGATTTACCCCCATTTTTAGAACTATTTTTTTATATTCTTCCTGAGAGAGTATACTATTTTTTAAATTTAAAGGGTCTATTGATGGAGGACTTATAACAAAATTCTTTAATTTCATATCTGATCTCATAAATTGTTTCATCGTAAATATGCCACCGTCATATTGCTGTATAGTGGGACAGAGAAATTTCCATGCTTCCATATCAGGAGATTCAATATCTAAATCACATCTCCATATCCATTTTGCTGAAAAATTTTCACGGAAATTTACCATACCCACAGGATCAGAGGTATGAATAATTATGTAATCATATTTATTTTCAATTTTAGATACATTTTCTTTGCAGAATTCAAGATATTTATTCTGCATTTCACTTGTAATATTGACTTTTTTAGATTTCAGTGCATTAGATATGTCCTCAGACATTTTAACAAATTTTTCATTTCCCTGTATTGCAAACCAGTCTACTTCTAAACCTGTATCCCTCATAAGTGGTACAAGGGTGAAAAGTATTTCTGCCACTCCACCTCCGAAAGCTGATGGATTTATATGAAGAACTCTAAGTCCAGAAAGTTTTTGCGCCAGATCTTTTATCTCCAGGATTTTTCTTTCTCCGGCTGTTGAAATGTAATTATCAAGAGACTTCTTTCCTACCTCTATTGGGGAAAGCATATCTTTATTCTCACTCCTTTTTCTTGTTCCATTAAACTCAAAGATTATAATTCTAATTCGACTTTATTTTGTTTTATCCTTCATAATACCGGGGTGAAAAGTAAAAAGTGAAAAGTGAAAAGAAGTAAAACCTTACTCCCTCTGGCTTACAGTATTTTTAAATACCAATTATTTATACTTGGTACCGCAACAGGCAAGTTAGTATCCATCTCACAAGTCTGTCCATGTCCGGACTCTTACGCAAAATCTATGATCCTGTTACAATGAAATCTGTTATTACAGAATATACAGTTTTTTGTATTTATTTAAGTTATAACTTTCTCCTTTGACGGCATATCTTTTGCTCCAGAGCCCGGACATGGACAGGTGTATATGTTTTTTTGGATACTTTTTTACCTGAAGCTGTACTTAGATCAGTAATTCTTAAAAGATTGAGTTGTGAGATGTGAGATGTGAGATGTGAGAGGAATCTTGATTTTTATGTTGAATATAGCACAGAAAATATATGTTAAGAAGAGGTTTAAACTTTATAAAAGCCATCAACAGTCAGATCAGTGAAAAAAGCTTATAGTTGAAAGCTGATGAACTGATAGCTGATTTAAAATTTAGGAGGTTAAAATGTTTTATCGTTGTATAATTTTTTTGATTTTAATTTCTATTCTGTTTGTTCCATCAGCAGTATTTGCCGGGCCGAGTCCTGAGTTACAGAAAGGTATGGAGCATTATTATAAAAAAGAGTGGGAACTTGCCAAGGTGTCTTTTGAAGAGGCTTTATTGAAAGATCCAATGGATAGTCTTACTCTTTCTTATTATTTTGCCTCTTATCTGTGGACAGATTCTATAGATATAGCTGTAAAAAAAACAGAGGAAGAATATGTAAAGAACCCTGATGATATAGCTGTTCTGGTAAAATTAGGTTTTGCCTATTATGCCATGGGGCAGATAGATAGTAAGATGCAGGATGAATCTAAAAATGAGTTTAGAGAAATTCTTTCATTAGAACCTGATAATGCACCTGCTCATACTGGCTTAGGATTACTTTATGATGATAGAAGAATGACTCCGAGGGCAAAAGCAGAATTTGAAAAAGCTATTAAACTGGATGAAGAAGATGTTATAGCCCTGGAACATATGGGGCTTATTGTAATGTTAGATGATGCCAATCCCGAAGGTTCAATTAGATATTTTCAAAAAATTTTAGATATAGTTCCCATCTATCCTGATGCTAATTTTTATATGGCTTCAGCTTATTATAAACTTGGAAAGTATGAAAATGCTTTACCTTATTTAAATAAGACATTAGAGTTAGATTTTCTGGGTATAGGTAAAGGATATTTTTCAACTATTCTCATGGGAGATATTTATATGAAACTGAAGAAATATCAGGAAGCCATATCTTCTTATGAACGTGCTCTGGAGATAAACCCTACTAATACTGCAGCTCAGGTTAAATTAGAGAAAGCTAAAGATGCTCAAAAAAAATAGTAATTGAACATATTTAAGGAGAGGTTTATGTCAGAACCGGGTTCTGATCCTGAACGTGAAATAGAAGATTTGCAGTCTGAACAGATATCCTCTGCTCTTAAATACATATTGAAAGGAGCTCTTAATCCTGCCGGAGCAAGATATTTTTTTATAGAATTATTCAAAATTGCTCAGATGAAAGGTGAATTTCTAAAAGATGGTATATTAAATTTCCAGGAAATAGATGCATTAAAAAAGCGCTTTGACAGCATTGAAAAACTTTTAGATACTCTTCGTCATGGAAGGCGTTCTCCCTCATCATCTCTTAAAAAAGAAGATGTTTTTGACAGAGAAATGAATAGGCTCCTGGTAGAGGTGATTTATGATCTTACACGTCGTGATCTTTCCTATAATGAAGCCCTTCTTATTCTTAAAGAACAATATGAAGTGGCTGTTTTTAAAGGTAAATGTCATGATGAGTGGTCAGGTGCACTGGATAATAAGAACAGAGATGAGGTTTTAGATAAATTATATGTTTTTGAACAACATATAAAGAATATAAAATACAAGAAAAAGCTTCATGCTCCTTCTCCCGTCCAGGAAAGTCCACCTGCAAAAGAACCAAAAGAGCCTCAGAAAATAGAAAGACCCAATTATGTGAAAGAATATGTTAGTGTCAGGCCTCATGAAATTAAATCTCCCGGTTTTCAGACAAGAGGTTTGCTGCAAAGAAAAAAGACAGAAATAAAAGAAGATATTCCTTTTAGAAAAAAATTTGAAGAGGAACAGGAAACTTCTTCCGGTGTGTCAGATCGTTCTTATAGATGGGGTAAATTTATTGAAGATGCCAGTACTTCCGTGCTGGGAGGTAAAGAGGTTCCTCTTGAGGAAGATCAACTGGGAATATTGAATAAACTTCCTGTAATCAAGTCTATCAGTTTATCTTCTGAGAGAGACTATGATGAGAAAAAAAAGAATTCTATAATTCCTAAACTTTTGAATGAATTTAAAGAAGCCAGAGAAAAACGGCGTTTCAAAAAAGAACAGCTTTTAAAGGAAGATGGGCGTTCCAAAAAAGAACAGCTTTTAAAGAAAGATGGACCTTCAAAAGAACAAGAAGTCAGTATTTTTCTTGAAAATCAGGATATAAAGCAAACCAGAGTATTTATAGAAAAAAGAGAAATTGCCAGAGAAGGTACAGTTGAAAAATACAGGGCAAGTACAACTCCAAAACATACTGGCAGGGTTTCAATACTGGATGTAAAGGTGACTGATAAAATTCAAAAGAGGGATAATCCATATAAAAAATTCACTGGAGAAGAAAATTATTGGAGAGAATTAGCATTTGATTCATTTAAAAAATCTTGTGAAATAAAGCATCCCCTGACTCCTGCAGGAGTCAGTTTAAGTAATGGACTTTTCCCTGATTTATGGAGAGATTTTAGTTACTTAAATATGAGAAAAAATTTGAGGATAAAGCTGACTTTCAATGAATCACTTTTTAGAAGGTTATCAGGCACTTATACTATAGATATGAAATAGCTAAAAGCTAACTGCTGATTACTAAAAGATAAGAGGTAATATTTAACAATCGTCGAAAAATGTAAATAATTCTGATAAAGGAGGCCATTTAATTGGGACTGAGACATAGTGAAGAATGTGAACTCCTTCTGGTCAGAGCAAGAGAATTTGCAGAGAAGAATAATTTTCTTGGTGTTGAACATGTTTTTCTTGCTCTAATTGACAGAGAAAGGGAACTTATTAAAGAAATGCTTTCACCTACAGGAGTTAGTATTGATTATATACTTGAAGAGATGAATAATTATTGCTGGTCTACTTCTGAGAAACCTATCTGGAATGAGTTTATTACGACTCCCAGGATGAAAAATTTGCCTAAAATAGCTGAAAAAGAAGCTTTGAATGCCCGTTCTATGAAGATAGAACCTATACATTATCTCCTGGCTATACTGAAAGAAAGGAGAGGTGTAGTTTCTATATCCCTTATAAATTCAGGTCTCAGTATTGATGAGCTCTATGAAAATTTTTCCGAAGGATATTCTTCTCAGGAAATTCCTGTGAATCAAAAAGTAGATAAGAATCAATCTGAGGGAAAAATAGAGATGCCCCTTTCTTCTAAAAAAGGATTGGGAATACCCGGTGCAGGTTCTGGTAAAGAGAGTGTGAAAAAAGCCAGGAAATCTATTTTGTCTCAGATTGGGAGAGATCTTACAGACCTGGCCAGACCCTGGTACGAAATTGATGAAGAGACTATAAGTAATTTGACGAAGGGAGAATGGTTTAAAATTGAAGACATAATTATAGATTCTTATAAAGGCAGGATTGCTGAGAAACACCTTCACATTATAGAAGTTTTAAAGCAGAAACTTAAAGAGGATAAAATTAAAGTTCTGGCGAAAGATAAATTAATTAAAATATTAAAACAGGATTTTAGTAAGGAAGAAATTGCAGAAATTATTAAGTTAATACCGGAAGGTGCTAAAATTAAATTTGATGATGAGAAATTAAAACCTATAAAAAGTAAAGATGCAAAGAGATTTTCTAAAGAAGAACTTACTGAAAAATTGAAGAAATCATACTCTGAAGAAGAAGAAATTCAAGCTATTCAAAATGCTGCTCTTAAACGTAATCTGGATCCGGTTATTGGTCGAAAAAATGAGACAATGTCACTGATTCAGGTTCTTTGCAGAAGAGGTAAAAGTAATCCTGTGATTATAGGTGAACCAGGTGTCGGCAAAACAGCCCTTGTTATGGCCCTGGCCCAGAGGATTGCCGATAAAAGGGTTCCTGAGCATTTACAGGATAAAAAACTTATAGAACTGGGTATGTCAAGTCTTGTAGCCGGAACAAAACACAGAGGTGAATTTGAAGAACGATTTGATCAATTATTAAAAGAATTACAGCAGGATTCCAATTTACTTGTTTTTATTGATGAATTGCATTTGATTATAGGAGCAGGAGACTCCAAGGGAGGAATGGATGCGGCTAATATATTAAAGCCTGCTCTGGCAAGAGGGGATATCAGCCTTATTGGAGCCACTACAATAGATGAATATAGAAAATATATAGAAAAAGATCCTGCTCTTGAAAGGAGATTTCAGACTGTACAGGTAAATGAACCTTCAGAGGAAGATACAGTTGAAATATTGAAAACTCTCAGACCTAAATTTGAAAAGCATCATAAAGTTAAAATAAGTGATGACGCTATTATGCAGGCTGTAAAATTGTCAGTAAGATATCTGACTGAGCGATTTCTACCTGATAAGGCAATAGACTTAATTGATGAGGCCTGTTCAAGTGTTAAAGTTCAACAATATGCTTCTCTTTCTTTAATGCCCGGAAGATATAAGTATGACCTTTCTACTGGACAGGTTGAAGATATAACTGAAGATATTTCGAGTAGTACTAACATTATTATAAGTGGTAAAGAAATTGCTCAGGTTATATCTTTATGGACAGATATACCGGTTGTAAAGCTTACTACTGAGGAATCTGTAAGGCTTTCCGAAATGGAAAATATCCTGAAAGATAAGGTTAAAGGACAGGATGGGGCTGTGCATAAAGTATCACAGGTAGTAAAAATGGCACGACTTGGTCTCGCTAATCCAGGACGTCCCAGAGGTGTATTTTTGTTCCTTGGTTCTACAGGTGTTGGTAAAACCGAACTGGCGAAAGCCCTTGCAGCTTTTCTCTTTGGTAGCGAAGAAGATTTGATAAGACTCGATATGTCTGAATATAAAGAAAAACATTCTATATCAAAACTTATTGGTTCTCCTGCAGGTTATGTGGGTTATGAGGATGAAGGAAGATTTACTCGTATGGTG
>JAKJGF010000223.1 GCA_022704525.1 Bacillota bacterium
AATTCGAAGATCTTCTTCCTTCTCACCGGCTTCTCTTTTAGACCCTGCATCTTCACTGAGCTGTATATAAGGATAGGAATTAAGTCTGCCATAATGGCCTCCCGGGATATTTGGAGAAAACACTCCTCCCCCGCGGCCATCTTTTGTCTTAAAAAAAGCCATTAAATCAAGATCTATATTCTTTGACCATTTAAGAATTACTCTCAATTGCTTTATATCAATATAAATCTCTTTTCCTCTTTCCTTTAATAGTTGTTCTGACATTTTATATACCTCCTCTTACAAATAATAAGATTCCCCGGATTATTCCGGGGAATGTCTATTTAAATATTAATATAATTCCTTTTGTTTTGCAAGCTTTAACCATCCCGGGAATTCTTCCAGTAGTCTCTTATAAAGTTCTTCATCAGATATTCTATCTATATCATTTACCTGAAAGAAGTTTGCATTATCTATAAATCTACCGCCCATGTTGTCGAGTTTTTCAAGAAATGGAAAGGAATAACTGCCAATACCAACAAACTGCCAGAATATGGGAAGTTTTGATGCTTCAGTAATGACATTCTGTGTTTGACGTTGATCAAAATTATCTCCATCTGTAATAAAAAGTACAAGTCCTGGCAATCCTGTATATCTTTCCTGTCTACGAACTGTTACACCGCTTCCCAGGCCTAAAAAGCCTCCTCCTTTTTTCATAGCTCCCGGGAAGTATTTATTTACAATCCTCTCCATAACACCGGCGTAATTGGTTTCATATTCCAGAGGATAGCGGGGAATAATTTCCCTGTCAACAAATCCGTAAAAGTTTGCTTCCTTCAGTACTCCCACTTCATAATGCTTTTCTCCAAAAAGAAAGATGTCTACAGATCCTTTATCATTAAATCTTGTCCCTAAAGCCAGTAATCTTTCACAGACCCTCTGAACCACCCCTTTTTTAAAGGTATCCTGCATAGATCCTGATATATCAAGAGCCATTGAAATTACTGCCTTCTGACCTTCAAGACCTGCATTCTTTACTGCCAGAGTAGCCTTCTTTTTTAATTCAAAAAGATGGTTATCAGCTTTAATTTCCTCGGGACTCTTGGAAGACAGGTTAAGAGTATTTGCTGCCGGTATGGTGGACTGAAAAGTGGCCATATCTACTATACGGTTTTCATTAATTAACTTTGCGCCCATAAAACCGCTATTATCTATTTTTGCAATAATTGCTACCGTCCCCGGTTGAGAAGAATCTAAAGGAACAGCCACAGACTCTCCTTTATCATCCATTACCATTACATGGGCGTCATATGTATTAAAAGCTATATTACGTTTCTGCACGGCATCAGTAAAATTTATAGTACATATATAAAGTTCAGCTATATCATCTAATTTGGTAACACGAAGAATTTCTTCGTTCTGACCACCTTTAGCACCGACTCCCGCATCTTCACTGAGCTGAATAAAGGGGAAACTATTTAGATTTCCCATAGTACCACCGGCATACCGGGAAGAGAATATACCTCCTATACGGCCATCTTTGGCTTTATAAAAAGCCATTAAATCCAGATCTACTGCGGCAGTCCATTTTAAACTAACCATCATCTGTTTAAGAGGTATAAAAGCTTCCTGTCCTTTGGCTTTCAAAACTACTTTTGCTTTCAGATCTGCCATATAACATCCCTGCCTTTCTTTATTTTCTTATGGCAAATAAGAGGAAAGGTTATTGCCTTTCCTCTTACTGATTTCTTGCTAACCCTGATTAATTAACCAAGAATTATGCTGGCACCGGGAATTGTAGATGCAAAGGTTCCCAGATCAATAACCCTGTTTTCATTAATTAATTTTGCACCCATAGGAGAGGTATTATCAATCCTTGCTATAACAGCAACATGACCCTTATCAGCTGAATTCAAAGGAACAGCAACACTTTCTCCCCTATCATCCATTACAATTACGCCACCGTCATAAGAACTGAAGGAAGAGTCTACTTTATTAATGGCATCTGTATAATTAAGTGTACAGATATAAAGCTCAGCCATATCATCAAGTTTTGTAATACGAAGTTGTTCTTCGTTGTCTCCGCCTTTTGCTCCAACACCTGCATCTCCACTGAGCTGAATAAATGGAAAATCATTCAAACTGCCAAGTGTTCCTCCAGGGAAGTTATCCGAAACTACACCACCGACACGACCATCTTTAGCTTTATAAAAAGCCATTAAATCCAGGTCTACATCCTTTGTCCATTTGAGAGTCACCATAAGTTGTTTAAGGGAGATATAAGCTTCCTCACCTTTTGCTTTTAATGTTACTTTTGCTTTTAATTCTGCCATGTTTATTCCTCCTTATAAATTTTTTAAGTATACCTCTTATATATTTCAGATATACTCATTAAAAATAGCAAAATTTATTCGGTTTCTGCTAGCCCCCTTTCATTAACAGATAATTTTAAATATTTTATTTTTAGTTATATCATAAATAATTCGCAATTTATTTCTAAAATTCCTTTTTTACATAAAAAAAATATAAAGGCAAAGTATTCTAATAAAGGATTTTCTTATTAATCTGTAGAAAATAAGAGATAATATAATATTATAAAGGAGTGTGAAAGTCTGGTATTTATATACCGGAGCTTTATGAATAGCAAGGTAAAAAAAATTAATATCATGGCCTCCTATGACTGGAGTATGAGAGCCGCCATGATGCACTTTCTTAAATTTCTGGATCCAGTAATAACACATAAAAAAGACAAATATAAAATTGAGTTAGGGAGAATTATAGCAAGACCCCTCAAAATCGGAGAAAAATTAAATGATGAATCTGATTTTATAGTAGACAGAACAGTCCACTGGAATGATTATTATAAGTTTTTTGCCCAGCAGGCAATCAATTGTCAGATGGGTATCATCAATCACAGTAACACCTTTCATACCCATGATAAACATGCTACCTATGATTTAATAACGAGGGCCCTGCATCCTGATGACAGTCTTCCTACAACGGTACTTCTGCCGCAGTTCAGACCCTATACGGAAGAACAGGAAACTGAACAACTCTGGAGGTATCACCAGGAATTAATAATTGAAAATACAAAATTCGGTTGGGATGAACACAGACGCCATACAAACTGGGAAGAAGTAAACAATAAAATGGACAGAGTAACCAGGTGGCGTGAAAAAAATAAGATTATGTATGATCAGTTTTACTGCAAAGGGAATTATCTGAAAGAAACAGTAGAAAAATACTTTGAGAATAAATTTCCTCTTTTCTTAAAGAAAGCCTTTGGAGGTGGAGGAAGTGATGTATACAAAGTAAACAGTCTTGAAGAACTTTATGAAAAATATGATACTACAGGTGGAAAAGCCTTTCATCTACAGCAGGGCATAGAAGATTATGATACCTTTGTTCGCTGTATGGGTATAGGGCCCCAGATACTTCCTATGAGGTTTGTTCCGGAAAAACCGCTTCATGAACATTATAGCCCTGAAAAATTAAAACTGGAAAAAGAAATATGTAATAGAGTGGTAAATTATGTACTCTTCATAAATTCCTATTACAGATGGACATACAATTCCTTTGAAGCTCTTATTAAAGGCGGAAGTATTCATCCTATAGATTTTGCTAATGCCTGTCCTGACAGTAATTTCACATCATTACATGTGCATTTCCCATGGGTTATATGTGCTCTTGTGAAATGGACATCTTACTGTGCCGTTACAGAAAAAGATATGCGTATAGATATGGAGCAGAACAAATATCTCAAAGTATTCAATGACCCAAAAGTACCTCAGCTTGAAAAATACAATCTCCACGTAAAATTAAGCAAAGATTATTTTGAAGTGGATAAATTCAATGAATTCTGTGAAAAGAATTTCTCAGATATAGAAGATAAAATGATAGAGTTCTATGATAAACATTTTGATGAAATAATAAGTTATTCCATTGAAATGAGCGATTTCCCTGAGAAAGAACAGGAAAGATTTTATAACTATTATAAGGATATGATGGATAAAATATTCAGACCAAATGCTAAAGAATATCTTACAACTATTATTTATAAATAAATATCAATCTAGAATTTATAGAAGTCAGAAGTTAGATTTTTCTGACTTCTGACTGTAAGAGGGAGAATATGATAATAACTTTTTCACCACAAGTAACAAAATTTCTTGATATTGGTATAGCAATATTAAGAAATGCTATAAAAGATAATGAAAGATTAAATATTTGTATCAGAGAAGTAAGGGATATTAATAATTCTTTTAAAAATAATATTGAAGAAATAAAAATATTAATTGACAATGAAGAAATAAAAAATCAAATTATAAATCTGGAAAAACTCTGTCAGGAAAGAGAAGAAATCCTTCAAAAAACAGAATTATCTATAAAAGATAATAATAACACCCTTATGTATCAATCTGTTATGGACTTTCAAAAATCAGCTCTTGAGATTCAATTTACATCACTCGGGCTCATAGGACAATTAGGAAGTATATTAGGAGAACCTCCTTCTGAAGACATGAATGCTTTGTTTAAAATGCTTAATACTACTGAAATTATAAAAGATGAAAAATTATTTACCAGGTTACCTGGCATGATAAGATATCTGGAAAACATAGTAAAATATGTAGAATTTTTACTTTACATCTGTCAGGTTCAACCGGAAATTTTAAAAGAAGTAAGAGATTTTATTATAAAATTTAAAGAAGAAACAGATAATATTAAAAAAACATTAGATACCTTTGGAGAAAATGGGAAATACAGAAAAATATATGGCCATGCCCTTTTTATAGAAAACATTCTTTGTAAATGGAAAAAAAGTAAAATCAGATCAAATTTTATGGGGCAAATCTTTTACTCTGAAGGTTATAAGTCAATAGAAAAATATTTAAATATTATAGAATATATATTCTCTATGTTCCATAGCCCTTTACTGGAGGAAATGCAAAACGTTTTAATAGAAAAATTAGCTCATTTTGGAGATGTTGTGAGAGAAACTTTTATCGCCATAGGAAAGATAGAAATTTTATTCAGGGGAGGGATTCCCTGTTCTTTACCTTTTGCAGATGATCTTCTGGAGTCAGGTCTCAATGTTATAGAAAATAAAATAGAAGTAACCGAATTTGAAAACAAATTTAATAATTTTACAAATTATATTATTCTCATTTTAAATGAATTATACACCTTTCAGCACTGGAATATAGTGAGAAATAAAGTTGGGAAAAAATACTATCCTTTTTTTGAAGAAAGAGGAAGGATTCTAAAAGATAATATAGATTATTTCCTGAATCTATTCAAAGTATCTATGGGCAGAGAGTTGATCTTCAGAGAAGAAGCAAATTTTGCTCCTCCCGGACAGGGTAAATTATCACTGCTATTACAATTTAAAGCTCTGGGAGCTCCGAATCTAAACCCGGAATTATATATTGTAGATCGGGAAATTGCCACAACGGAAGTTCTTTCTTCCCTGCCCCTTCCCATAATACATTTCGAAATCACACAACCTTTAATACCGGTCTCACAGGAAAATGCGCAAGAAACACCGGTCCATCCTACAATTTCACCGCCGCCATTACCTCCCATAAGTTCATCACCGCCGCCATTACCTCCCATAAGTTCATCACCGCCGCCATTACCTCCCATAAGTTCATCATCCGGTACACCTTCCACACAGAACGTATTTCAATTTCAATCCTGGAAATTATTACCAGGTTCACAGCAATTACCGGGTAGCAATCAATCCTCGAAAATACCTACAAAAACTTCCGAGAAAAATCTGGAGACAAAGACTCCTGTAGAAGAACAAATTCCCCCTGAAATAATTGAACTTAAAAGGAAAATAGCTGAGAATGAAAAAATTTATTCTTCCTTCTTTACAGAAGCAGTTGCTACTTATAGAGAAAAGATTAAAATTTTAATAGAAAAATTAAAGTCAGACTACAGAGAATATATTAAAATAAGAGAAAATTTCTTCGGTTCATTAAGTCAGGAAGAAGATGAACCAGATTTATTAAAAACATCTAAAAAAGATTCTTCCGAGGAAGAAGATCTATTTTCATCACTCCTTAAAGAATTAGATATGACCGCCATAAAAGAAGATAAAAAAGACATCAAGAAAGAACCCAAAAAAACACTAACAGTCCAGAGAAAGATGAAAAAAATTATAGATAAAGATCGATTTATAAAATATATGAAAAATCTCAAAAATGAAATTGACACCTATAGAAATCTTCTCCAGAGTTTTTATATTGAGATCTGTCTAAAACCTGATCTATCGGAGGATATGGAGTTTTCTGAATTAAGAGATTGTATAACAGGAGTTTATAAAGAAATAGTACCTCTTATCATTCTTGAGGAATTATTAACCAGAACTTATAATAAAAACGAAGATCTCTTAGATAGAATCTCAGATTTTCCCTATGACCCACAGATTATTGAATTAAAAGAAAAATTAGAAAAATTAAAAAAAATATTACTTGAAATTAACACTTACTTCACTGATGCTGATAAAAAACGTCTTATAAAAGGTATTGAAGATATAGAATCGACTTTTTCCTGTCTTGTAGAGGCAAATGAAATTATTTCAGTAAAAGAGGTTGAAAAAAATCTTATAATCTGCTTTAAGTGTAAAGCTAAAAATCCTCCTGGCATGACTTATTGCAAAGTATGTAAAGCTGTCCTTCCTTTTGCTGATGTATCTGTAACCTCTATGGAGTTATCTGATACAGGTGAATTACTTGATAAAGCACTGAAAGATTTAGTAAACCAGGATATTAAAAGCTTTAAACGACTTATGGATAAGGTATTAAAAGGAAAAGTAGAAACAAATAAACTAAAAGATTTTATGGATAAATTTTCTCAAAAAATTCTTCTTACTAAAAATAATTTTGAAAAGGAGTTAAAACCATTGCTCATCAGATATCGTGATGTAGAGGAACTTAAAGAGACTGCTGAAGAATTTATTATTATACTTGATGAATTTCAAACAGCCCTGAAGGAAGGAAATAAATTCTTTGAACAGAAAGAAGGGTCATACTTAAAAAAATGTTTTTCTATGCTACTGGAAGGCGATAAAAAAATGCAGAAATCTATAAAAAAAGTTCAAAATTGTATTGAGGTGCATACAAAAAAATCTAATTAAATTTTATTATTTACCTATTTACTTTTTAAGAAATTACGTGATAATTTAAAAGGGATATATTTGCGCGAAAATCTAAGAATAGATAGGAAGTTTTTCTTCAAGTATTGCCAGATTACTAAATTTAAAAAATTAAGGAGGGACAATATGGTTGGTCTGAATATTAATATTAATGTAACTGCCATGAAGGGAATGACTCCCGGTATTGGGTCCATGCCAGGTGCCAGTCTCTTGAATGCTTTTACTATGCTGGCAAATCTCATGACTCAGTTTAACAGCGGTCTCATAGGTATGTCAATGGGTATGGGTTCAATGGGTATGAGTTCAATGAGTATGGGTTCAATGGGTATGGGTTCAATGGGATATGGTATTGGTGCACCACCATTTATGAATGATTTCTATGGACTTATGAATACTATGAATGGCACTATCCCGGGATTGAATAGTATAGCCTACGGAGGACCGGGTATGGCCATACCATACTCTGGAGGTATACCAGGAATGAATCAGATTGTCTATGGAGGCCCGGGAACGGCTATACCCTATCCCTATGGAGGTATTCCGGGATTAAATAATATAGCCTACGGAGGCCCGGGTATGACTATACCCTATCCCTATGGAGGTATTCCGGGATTAAATAATGTAGCCTACGGAGGCCCGGGAATGGCTATACCCTATCCCTATGGAG
>JAKJGF010000224.1 GCA_022704525.1 Bacillota bacterium
AACTACTGTTTCATTTCGTCAGGCCCTTTCTGATGCAGGTATAGCTGAGAGAGACATTGATGAACTTATACTGGTAGGAGGTTCTACCCGTATGCCCTGTATTGATAATCTGGTAAGAAAACTTACAGGGAAAGAACCAAATAAAGGAGTTAATCCCGATGAAGTGGTTGCAGTGGGAGCAGCTATACAGGCAGGAGTACTTGCTGGCGAGGTTAAAGATGTAGTATTGCTGGATGTTACTCCTCTTACCCTCGGCATTGAAACACTCGGTGGTGTCTGCACTCCTCTTATAAAGAGAAATACTACAATACCCACAAGAAAGAGTGAAATTTTTACCACTGCTGCAGATGGACAGACTGCTGTAGATGTTCATGTTCTTCAGGGTGAACGTCATATGTCAAGAGATAATAAAACACTGGGTATGTTCCGGCTCGATGGAATACCTCCTGCCCCCAGAGGAATTCCTCAGATTGAAGTTACCTTCGATATAGATTCAAATGGTATAGTAAATGTTACAGCAAGAGATCTGGCTACAAAGAGAGAACAACAGATAACCATAACTGCCTCTACAAACCTGGGTAAAGACGATGTAGACAGAATGGTAAGAGAAGCTGAAGTCCATGCTGAAGAAGATAAAAAGAAAAGAGAAGAAACTGAGATTAAAAATAAAGCCGATACCCTGTTATATCAAACAGAGAAAAATTTAAAAGATTATGGAGATAAGATTCCTTCAGAACATAGAAGTAAGATAGAAGATGCTCTTAAAGCACTTAAGTCTGCTCTAGAATCAGGAAATACTCAGGAAATGAAGATATGTATCGATGCCCTTGAACAGGCATCGTATAAAATGGCAGAAGCTATGTATTCAGGTGTTTCAGGTGCACAGGGACCGGGTTATGGAGGCTATGAATCTCCACCTCCCGGCCCACAGGGACCAACAACACCTCCTCCACCTCCCGGGGATGATGTGGTAGATGCAGAATTTAAGAGTTCTGATATGTAAAGTGAGGAGTGATAAGTAATATACTATTTCCTCTCACCTTTCACTTTATTTAAGAAAGTTAAAAATTTTATATGAAGTTTAGAGATTACTATAAAATTTTAAATGTAGATAAAAGAGCTGATTCTAAAACTATAAAGAATGCTTATAGAAAGCTTGCCAGAAAATATCATCCTGATGTAAATCCCCATGATCCAGGAGCAGAAGAAAGATTTAAAGAAATCAACGAAGCTTATGAAGTTCTCTCTGATCCGGAGAAGAAAAAAAAATATGATCTTCTTGGCAGTAATTGGAATAAAGTTCATACGGGTCCAGGAGGTTTTCAGGGAGGATTTTCAGGGTTTGAAAATTTTAATTTTGAAGATCTGGGAGATCTGGGTGGAGGTTTTAGCGATTTTTTTAAAGTTTTTTTTGGAGGACGGAGAGGAGGAGGCCCTCAAAGCTGGCAGAAGACTGTAATCCAGCCTAAAAGAGGAAGAGATCTTACTTATCCTATTGAAATAACACTGGAAGAAGCTTTTAGAGGAGTAGAGAGAACCTTACAGTTACAGATCCAGGATTTATGTCCTCAATGTAAAGGGGAAGGTCTATCCGATAAACAGAACTGTTCTAATTGTCAGGGAAGTGGCCGTATATATAAACAGAGGCAGAGCTCTGTTAAAATCCCTCCCGGTGTGAGAGATGGTTCAAAAGTTCGTCTGACAGGTCAGGGGGAATCCGGAATCGCTGGAGGTAGTCCGGGTGATCTTTATCTACAGATTAAACTTTCTCCTCATAAATTTTTTGAACTTCGGGAAGGTGATCTATTCTGTGAAATCCCTATTACTGTTACAGAAGGTATAATAGGTGCAGAAATAAATGTTCCTACAATCAGTGGAAATAAAATTCTTATGAAAATACCTCCTGAAACTCAGAATGGGAAAATTTTTCGGCTTTCAGGGCTTGGTATGCCTCCTTTAAAAGAAGGCCTTCCCGGACATCAATATGTAAAAGTCAGGGTAGTACTTCCCCAGAACTTATCTGACAGGGAAAAAGAAATTTTTCAGGAACTGGCACAAATACGCCAGGATAATCCGAGAGCTTTTCTCTAGAAAAAGGTGGTATAATGAAACATAAAAACCTTGTAATAATAGCTTTAATAATTATTTTTATAACTGTTGTATATAATGTTTTTGCCCGACAGGAAGACGAACCTCCTTTAGAGGTTAAAATTAAAATGTATCAGGATATTCTGGCCAAAGCAAAAGAATTAAATGTAGATACTTCAGAAGCTGAAAATCTTATGGATCAGGCCAAGATCATGATTTCTGCAGGTTTTATAACCAGTGGAGAGGTTTTGATAGAACAGGCTCTGCTGAAAATGGCTGACGGTATAAGGGCAGCGGGTGGTGACACAAAAACTCTCCTTACACCATCAGAAGGTAGCAGTAATGAAACTCCTGTAACTAAGTCTACTCCAGAAATTATCACTGTTCCCACAAGTACACCTGTTAGCATAAAACCTGCTCCTACTATAGCTTCGACTAATCTGGATGTGCATACATATAATTTACCATATGAAAATACTTTTTTTGGAGGAACTTCTCTTCTTATGGCAGAGCAAATCCCTCTTTACTGGTTTAAACCAGAAGAATTTGCCAGATTACAGTGGGATATGGTAGAAGCAGATGCGGGGGTTTATAAGTGGGATAACCTTGATAAGTTTTATGCCAGAGCTTTCAATAGTAAACTGAATTTATTTGTCACCATATCAGGTATTCCTCTATGGGATTATGAAATTTCCCATAGAAAAAAAATTCCTTCCAATCAGAAAGTTCCGAATATGCTTCCTACCAGTAAGGATAGTTATATTTCTTTTATTAAAATGGCAGTTGAACGGTATGATAGGGATGAAAATGCTGATTCACCAATGCCTGTTCAGATAAAATATTTTCAACTCTGTGAGGAAATGGATTCTAACAGAAATACTTATGGACAGATAAACTGGTCAGATACTGTTGAAAATTATGCCATACTTCTCAGATGGACCAAAAAGGCAATGAAAGAGAGCAATATAAAGGCTCAGCTTATACTGGGAGGTTCATCTGATCTTTCTGCCTGGGGTAAAGCAGGTGAATTAAATCCAATAACACGGCAACCTTTTGAAAAAGATGGATGGTTTGTAGAACTTTTTGAGTCACTCAGAACACTTGAAGAACAGGAAACCCTGAATGATGGTATTTCAATATATTTTGATGGTGTTGACTTTCATCATTACGGAGGAACAACCAACCCACTGATTAATATTAATCTGACCTATAAACCACTTGATGTGGGTATAGATCTTATGAAAACAAGGCTCTATGAATATGGATATAAAGATGCCTCCATATGGGTTACAGGTAATTCTATTTATACCGGTACTCCTGCCGGTCCATCTTCAGGAGAAGAAGAGATTAATTATGTCACGGTTTCTGAAAAAGAACAGGCTATTTATCTTGTTAAAAGCCTTGTTGTCCCTATATCAAAAGGTTCCCAGGCTGTATTCTGGAGTAAATTTATAGATGATCCTCCTGAAACACTCCATTTTGGGAAAGGAAACACTTTTTATTGTACTTCAGGGTTAGTCAACCGGGATCAAACAAAAAAACTTTCTTTTTATACTTTTAAACTTCTTAATGAATATCTTACTGGAGCAAAATTTAATCAAATCTTTAAGGGACTTGAAACTAATGTCTATGGATATGCTTTCGTAAAAAATAACAGACCCTGTTATATATTCTGGAATGATGCATCAGAAGAAAAAACTGTAAGAATAAGTGCAGAACAGGGGAAAACATATTCTATCACGTCTTTAATTACAGGTCAGGATGGTCAGGTTAAAGTTGAAGAAAGGAGGGCAGATCAGGGTCTTCTAATTTTCAAACTGGCCTCAGAACCGGTATTTATTGCGCAAAAGTAAGAAAATGAGCAGTGAGCACCTCTACTCACTGCTCACTTATTACTATTTTGATGGGATTGAAACATCATCTGCACCTTATAAAGTTTATCTCCCGCGTCTACGGCTTTCTCAAGTGCTATTTTTAATAAAACATCCTCACCGGTATTAAAAAAGACTTTAAAATCTTTTATTGTTCCTTCAAATTCACTTATACCTTTTTCAATGAGTTTTTCCATTTCTTCTATGAAAGATTTATCTTTCCACGGTATATTGGCGGGTTTTTTCTTTTTTTGATTTTCAAATTGTTTCTTTGAGGTTATAATCTTTTTTTCAAGCCATTCTACAATGGCTATGAGATTTTCTTTTGTACCTCTTCCGGACTGAAAATCTTCTACTGCTTTTGACAATCTGTACAGGTTTTCTGTCATAACTGTACCCTGTCCCGAAACCACCTCATCACTCTGTAATTTAATATCCAGACTGGAATCTGCAAGTTTTGATTTAAATTCAGGTATAACCATTTTACACTTTATACAGAATTTTGCTTCTCTGGAATTTATTGCACCACATCTCAAACAACTTTTAGTAGATGGCTCTTCTTCTGTCTTTTCAAGTATTTTCTGAAATTCCATTAAGTTTTCCGAATGTTCTCTCACAGTTTCCATACCATGTTTTAAGAGTGACTTTTCCTTATTATGAAAGAATTTCTTTATTTCATTAATACCTTCCATAAGGCCTTTATAGGAAAACTCAATCTTTGAGATATCTTCTTTCATATCATCTCTACAGACTTTTTTCAATATAAGAAATTCTTCGTAAGCAGTCATTACTTTTTTACAAAAATCATCTACTATGTTTTGTAGAGGTTCCAGAGGAAATCGGTTCTCCAGAACTCCTTCAGAAATCCTTATAATTTCATTTAGTACAGGATTATTGGAATACTTATGCCCTTCCTCTTCAACTCTGTTTATCTCATCAAAAGATTTAAATAGTGAAGATATAATTTCTTTCCCCTGTATCATATGTTCTTTCAAAGCTTCCTTATTTTTAGCTTTTACTTCCCTGGTTATTTTCAATAAAATTTCATCAAGAAGTATAAAGTTTTTTTCTATGGTGATATTTTCTTTTTCTATTACAGGATGGGCAACTTGAATTAATTTTTGTTTTTTATATAATTCCTGAAATTTCTTATTAAATTCAGACATAAACTGCAGGCTTCCTTTAAGTTCTGTTACTGAAGGAAAAGAAAAATCATCGAGACAGACCTGCTTTATATTAGTAATAACCTCGTTATAGTATGGAGAACCTGTTAAGGTAAATATATCTTCACTCAAAACTTCGACCTCCTAAATTCTGAAAATCAAGGCTAGAAAACTTTTTCTAGCCTTGAATAAATATCATATAATAAAGTTATATATTTTATTACCACCACCCGCCGTAATAGCTCCCCATACCTAAATTCCAACCATAATTCGCCCCCAGAGTTGAACCTATTCCACCTCCAAGGAGACCTCCAAACAAACCTCCCCCTATTGTGCCGGCAGGTCCAAATATTGAACCGATACCGGCTCCCAGAAGACTTCCAACACCTGTTCCAAGGATTCCCCCGTAATAGCCTCCTGCATATGCACCTGCATAAGGTCCTCCCCACAGGGCAGACCCGGTAATACTATTACATATACCATAAAGGCCTCCCATATAGCCATATGAAGGGACTCCACAATACATAGATGAAATGAAAGGTGAATAGCCTATCCCGTAGCCGTACATACAATTACCTCCTTAATATTAATATAAAAACCTATTTGAAATAATTATAACATAAATAGACTGATTTTAAAACCAACTATATTTTTGCAGAATCTTGAAAAATCGTTATCCTGCAGGAGCGTAAGGCCTTGCGCCTCTACAAGGTGGAATAAGGCTTTGTTTAAAAAGTGCAAAAATATAGAAAACTAATAAAACTTCTTAATATTAATATAAAATCAAGCTTGACTTTTCAGAGAAAATATTTAAAATATTAGTTAGTTTCTATTTTTTTATATTTTTTTAGGAGGTTTATATTTATGGTAAAAAGAGTATACAATTTCAATCCCGGTCCTGCAGTACTGCCCTTTTCAGTTCTGGAGGAAGCTTCGAAAGGTGTGTTAGAGTTTGCAAATCTTGGTATGTCAATTCTGGAAATAAGTCATCGTGCAAAGGAATTTGAAGCAGTTTTAAATGAAACAGAAAAAAATCTTCTGGACTTGATGAGTCTATCAAGTGAAGAATATAAAATTCTATTCCTTCAGGGTGGTGCCAGTCTTCAGTTCTGTATGATACCAATGAATTTTTTAAATAAAGAAGATACAGCTGATTATATACATACTGGCACATGGTCGAAAGGTGCTATAAAAGAAGCAAAACTTTTTGGTAATGTCCATATAGCAGCTACTTCAGAAGATAAAAAGTTTAATTATATACCCGGAAAGTTTAACTGGACTTCCGGAGCTTCTTATATTCATGTTACTTCCAATAATACCATAGAAGGGACACAGTTTCATGAATTTCCTGATACAGGTAATGTACCTGTTATGGTTGATATGTCTTCTGATATGTTATCAAGAAAACTGGATTTTAGTAAATTCGACATAATTTATGCAGGGGCGCAGAAAAATCTCGGGCCTGCAGGTGTTACGATTGTAGTATTAAAAAAGAAGCTTTTAGAAAAATGTAAAGAAGGACTTCCTACTTTGCTTTCTTATAAAACTCAATATGAGAAAAATTCCCTTTATAACACACCACCTGTATTTGCTATTTATGTGGTAGGTCTTGTAGCTAAATGGATAAAAGCCCAGGGTGGCCTGGAAGAAATAGAAAAAGTAAATGTTAAGAAGGCAAAACTTCTTTATGATACCATAGATGAATTACGTGACGTATATCATCCGGTTGTAACGGATCTTTCCAGCAGATCCTTAATGAATATAGTTTTCAGAATGGCTTCTGAAGAGATTGAAAAGGAATTTATATCTAAAACGAAAGAATGTGGACTTATAGGATTAAAGGGCCATCGTTCCGTAGGAGGATTGAGAGCATCTTTATATAATGCTTTCCCTCTTGAAGGAATAGAAGTTCTGGTTGACTTTATGAGGAAATTTGCGAAGTCTTAATAAATCAGATATCTTTTATGCCCCCTTATATTTCTTTTTTATCAATTCCTTTGAGTAAGTGAACAGTGAGCAGTTTCTGCTTACTGTTCACTTACCTGTTTTTTTAAAGAGGATACGATCTCTCAGTCCCAATTCCCTTTTAAGTTCCAATGCCGAATTTACCTCCTTGAAATCGTGAGGTGTAACGCGTGATGAGTATTCACATTTCACGTCTTACATCTCTAAAAATACTTGATGCCGGCAAATAAAAGACCTAAAAGAGCGAGAACCCACATATAGACAATAGTTTTTCTTAAAATCTTCTGTATGTCAAGGCCAAGATAATTTGCTATCCACACATTATGAGTATTCGTAGGATCACATACACCCTGAATCATACCAACTGAAAAAAGAGCACCCATAACAGCAGCACCCGGAATAGAACCGGTAGCAACCATAAGAGCCATAAGGCCACTTCCAAGGCCCCAGAGATTTAAAGGCCCACGATAAAGTGCAAGGGGTGCACATAAAGTAAAAAATATAACATACATTATTCCAGACCGGGGCATAACTGCACCTATTAAAGGTGCCATAATAGTCTTTACACTGTCATCCATAACTGCATTAAGAAGCATACCAATACCTATCATAAGGGCAACAGCAGGTGCTACACTTTCTATACCTTCAAATATGGATTTAGTAAGAACCTGTATATTATTTCTCCCCCTGTGGCGG
>JAKJGF010000225.1 GCA_022704525.1 Bacillota bacterium
GGGAAACTGTCTTTTTCTTTATTTCTGTGGCCCCCTTCTGGAGTTTATTTATGGACGGGAGAAATTTCTTATTATTTATATTCTGAGTGGTTTAATGGGGAATATTCTGAGTCTTATTGGGATGACTTCAGGAATTGGAATATCAGCAGGAGCATCAGGAGCTCTTTTAGGAATCCTGGGTGCTTTAATATCTTTTACAATAATAGAAAGAAAAAAATTACCTTTCAGTCTCTACAGGTCTCTTGTAATTAATCTCTTCCTCATTGTGTTTTTAAATATAATGATAAGCCTTATATTCCCCAATATTGACATACTGGCTCATATAGGAGGTTTTCTTGCGGGACTCTGTCTTGGTTATATATTGGAAAATGAACTTTATTTAATAGAAAAAACAAGAAATCCAGGATATAAAATTCTTCCCACAGCTCTTGCTTTCATATTTTTAATAATCTTTACCGGACTTTTTCTGAAAGCTTCAAGAGCCCCTGAAGATTTCCCATATTATATGGGGATTAAATATTTAAATGATGAAAAATATGAAAAAGCTGAAAAAGAATTTAAAAAAGCTCTCGAAATTAAACCGGAAAAATTTGAGATTTACTTGAATCTTGCTATATCTTACCTTGGTCAGTACAAAATCAAAGAGGCTCGGGAAGAATTACAGAAAGCTCTTAAGAGAGAACCAGAAAATATTCTTCTTAACTACCTTATGGGTAATGCTTATTATCAACAGGGAAATATAGAAAAAGCTCTCTTTTATTATCAAAAGACTATAGAACTGAATAAAAAATTTGCTCCTGCCTATGAATCACTGGGTGATATATACAGAATACAAAAAAAATGGGAACCAGCTATAGAAAACTCAAAAAAAGCTATAGATCTAAACTCTTCACTTCCTTCTGCCCGCAGTACACTCGGTATGATATATTTATATCAACAACAGATTGAGGAAGCAAAAAAGCAGTTTGATATAGCAGTAAAAATATCTTCCAACACCGACGTAAACGCCCTTATTGGTATAATAGGAATACATATTTACAGAGGAGAATTTGATAAAGCACTTAAAAAGGTAGAGGATATAAAAAAAATAAAAAATGGAATCTATCTGGCTTATATAATTGAAAGTGATATCTACAGAACCATGGGAGAATATGATGAAGCCATAAACCAGGCCAGGGTTGCCAGGGAACTACAACCCCTCTCTTATTACAGCCATCTATATCTGGGAAAAGCTTACCTTTCTTCTGATCGATTGGAAGAAGCACTCAGCTGTATACAGAAATCAATAGAACTTAATTATTCTGATCCTTCAACATATGGTTTAATGGCTTTAATCTACTGGAGATTAAATCGATTGGAAGAGGCCCTTAAACAAACTCCTCCCCATAGTGAAGAGTCTTTATATAATATCTTTCTTGCAAACTGTTATTATTATAATACAAATCTGGATATAGCAGAAAGAGAAATTGATAAAGCCCTTCAGATTAATCCTTCTCTCACTGAGGCCTATCTCTTAAAAGCCTGGATATTTTATAACAGGGGAGAAGTGGAAAAAGCCGATAAAACTATTCAATCTGCCCTGGATATAGATCCTTACGATGACCGTCTGACTTATTTTGAGGGCTACCTTTTACTCCAGAAAGGTGAAACAGAGGAAGCAGAAAAAAAATTTAACAGACTCAGAGATATGTCCAGTCCTTTAACCTGCTGCGGAAAAGCCTGGATATTTTATATAAATAAAAAATGGGATAAAGCAAGAGAACAGGCACTCCTCTCTCTGAAAAGTTATGAAAAAGATCCTGAGGGACATCTCATACTTGGAATGATAGCTGAGGCAAAAGGAGATATAGAAGAAGCAATTAATAAATATAATACTGTTCTTAAATATGATCCCAATCAAAGAGATGCAAAGGAAAGGCTTAAGAAATTAAAGTAATACCTGATGTATCACAAAATGATGTAAAAAAACCTGACACCACAACAGGTAAGTCAGTATACATCTCACAAGCCTGTCTCTGTCCGGATTCTTACGCAAAATCTATGATCCTGTTACAATGAAATCTGTTATTACAGAATATACAATTTTGCATTTATTTAAGTTATAACTTTCTCCTTTGACGGTATATCTTTTGCTCCAGAGCCCGGACAGGGACAGGTGTGTATATTTAAAATTTTTTGGATACTTTTTTACCTGGAGCGGTACTCAGTCATCTTCATCTTTAATACTGCTGAACTTTTCAAACCATCCTTTATGCCAGAAGGCAATAATCATACTAACTGCAATAAACAGCATCAACATCAGACAGTAGATATAACCAAAAGACCAGTTTAATTCAGGCATATTAAAGGGTTTATCAGTCTGAAAATTCATACCATAAATTCCTGCTATAAAGTTAAGAGGTATAAAGATTGAGGAAATAATTGTAAGGAGTTTCATTATATCATTCATTTTGTTACTCACTGAAGACATATATACGTCCATTATACTATAAGCCAGTTCTCTGTAAGTTTCCATCATATCCATTACCTGAATTGTATGATCATAACAATCCTTCAGGTAAATTCTTACGTCTTTTCCGATAAGGTTACTTTCATCTCTTATAAGGGAATTTATAACCTCTCTCATAGGCCATATAAAACGCCGAACCTGAAGTAATTCCCTTTTTAAATAATGAATCCTCTCCAGGGTTCTTCTGGTCGGTTTTGTAACTACCTTATTTTCCAGTTCCTCAATCTCTTCTCCATAGGATTCCAGTACAGGATAGTAACCGTCTACAATAGAGTCTATAAGAGCATAGGCAAGATAATCAGGGCCTCTCTTTCTTATAGTACCTTTGTTCATCCTGATTCTTTCACGAACAGGCTCAAAGGTATCCACATAAGGTTCTTCCTGAAAGGTTAAAAGATAATTTTCTCCAAGAACAAAACTCACCTGTTCTCTTACAAGTTCGTCATCTTTATTTTTATCCAATCTAACCATCTGAGTAATTATAAGCAACTGATTTTCATATTCATCAATCTTTGCTCTCTGCGGTACATTTACTACATCTTCCAGCATAAGAGGATGGAGATGGAAAATATCACCTATCTTTCGCAGAATTTCTTCACTGCCAAGTCCCTGAATATCCAACCAGTCAACAGTTTTCTTCTCAAAAAACTCTTTGTATTCATCAGGACTTTTTAATTCTGTTGTGTTCTCTTTTTCCTTATTATAATTAATCAAAATAAGTCTGGGATGAGGAGCATCTTCTTCTATAATAAGTGTTCCCGGGGAAGTACCCGGTTCATCATAAAAATAATCCACAAAAGTTTCTTTTTCCTCTTCCTCTTCCTCTTCTAATTCCACTCTTTTACCTTTTGTAACAAAAACTTTTCTATCAATCTTTTCTTTATCTTTTTCCATAATCAAAGCCTTCCATTTTTATTTCTTAAAGTAATTTACCACAATTTATACTCCTCCAGAGTAATTGGCTTCCCTTCCTGTATACCTTTTTCAGCTTGTTCTATATCTCTGAAATCATCCTCTGTTAACGATTCATCATCATACATATTCTGTTTAACTCAAATTTAAGGTTTTAAATTTTATTAATATCCATTAATTCTAACACATATATTAAATAGTGTAAATATTTATTTAACACTTCAAAAAGTCAGACAGAAACACTCTAATATCAGATCGTCCCGGATTAATCGTATAACAGGTCAAGAAAATACCATTTTATTGTAGTGGCAGGCGCCTCTATCTGCACTCTTTGAGATAACCACAGGAGGATTGCCCCTACAGATTATTATATTATTTAGAGCAAATTCGTATAAGGTATAGTTTTCTCCTGTGACGGTATATCTTTTGCTCCAGAGCCAGGGCAGGAACAGGTGTACATACATTACCCTTCAGGATACTATTTTTCAGTTTTTATCACAGAAACATTTACAGGCGGAAAAATTTTGAATCCTTTTTCTCTTATACACATCTAAAGATGTGAAAGGCAAAAAAGAAATAATAAGGAGGAATGATTATGAACACCACATTCAATAACAAAATCACCTGTGGAATTAAAACAGACTGCTCAGTATGTCCTTTAAATAAAAAAGAAACATGTCCTGCAGCAAAACAGAGTTGTTCTACATCAGAGAGCTGTTCACTGGAACAGATAGAGAAAAAATCAGTAGAAACTAAAAAGGCAGCAAAATTTCCAAAGAAGTTTTTTATGAAAAAACCACATATAACTAAAATACAGATTTATACCTGGATTATAGTTCCCCTTATATCTCTGGGTGGACTCTGGTATCACAAACTTGGACTTATTATGCCTGTAATGATGGTCTTTTTATTAATACTATCCTACTTCAGAGGTAGATTCTGGTGTGGGAATCTCTGTCCAAGAGGTGCTTTCCTTGAGATATTCATCAAACCCATATCTTTTTACGGTAAAATCCCAAATCTCTTTAAAGCAAAATATTTTCGTATCTTTGTGGTAACAGTATTTATGACAGTCTTTACACTGAGAACAAAGGCGGCTTTCAGTGCCTGGACTATGATGGAAGCCCTCGATAAATGGGGTCTTGTCTTTGCTACATTATGTCTTGTAACAACAATTATAGCTATAGTTTTAGGAGTTATCTATTCACCGAGAGCATGGTGTTCCTTCTGTCCTATGGGCACAATGGAAAAATGGATCTATAATATAAATAAAAAAGTAAAAACTTTATCTTTAAAGGGGGCTAAATAATTATGTTAATCGGTTTACTTCAGGATAAAAAAGTAAGTATAGATACGGAGAAGTGCATGAAATGTGCTCTCTGTGCCAGGGTATGTCCTATGCAGTTATCTCCCTATACAGACTATGACGATAAATGTCAGCTTAAAAGTGATGATTGTATAAGATGCGGTGCCTGTGTGGTAAACTGTCCTACCCAGGCTCTTTCTTTTGAAGAAAATAGATCCTTTACAGGAGAACCCTGTCCTCATAAGAAAAAGAGAAAGGAATATAAAGCAGTACTTGAAAAAGTAGAAGACCTTACATCTGACGTAAGACAGTTTACCTTTAAATTTATAGAACCTCCTAAGATGAGTTTTAAACCCGGCCAGTTTCTGATAATAAAAGTTCTAGATGGTCCCATAGTGTTCAGGGCCTATTCCATAAGTTCTACTCCTGACGAATGTTCCTCAGTAAAACTTGCTATAAAAAAGGTATCAGACGGACTCGGTTCTCCCCTCGTATATGAATTTAAAGAAGGTATGGAGGTTATCCTGGAAGGACCTATGGGTGAATTTACCCTTCAGGACGATACAAAAGACGTTATATTTGTAGCAAACGGCATAGGTATAACTCCTTTTGTTTCTATGACAAAGGAAGCCCTTAAAAGAAATCAAGGCAGGGTAATGCTTCTCTTTGGAGTGAGAAATGAAAAAGATATCATATATGATGATTACTTTAAAGCACTTAAAGAAGAATATCCTGATTTTGAATACATACTGTCTCTTACAAAGCCTTCTGAAAATTGGAAAGGAGAGAAAGGCCGGGTGCCGGTCCTAATAGAGAAGATAAATCTTCAAAGTTATGATGCTTATCTATGTGGTTCGAAACCTATGTTGAAAGATACGAAAGAAGCCCTTATAAAAAGCGGAATCAAATCAGAGAGAATTTTCTTTGAATCATTTTTTTAAACTCATACGGATTCGCTTTAACCTGTATGTAAATTATATAATAGTTAGAGTGTTTCTAATAAAAAAATTCCGTAATAAAGTGGAAGATAAAAATGAACAGTTCTTTTTAATTGGATGTCTGGTTGGTATATCAGATAAATTTATTGATGAAGAATATGTAAGAAAAATGATGGAGGTGTTACGTATGACAAGGGTTATGCAGGCTTTATATAAAGAATTCAAAGAGGAAGGTATAGAAGAAGGTATTGAAAAAGGTATTGAAAAAGGTATTGAAAAAAATAGAATGGAAATGGCACATAAAATGCTGGAAGATAAGGTTGATATAAATTTAATCGTAAAATATACAGGTCTTATGATTGAGGAGATCAAGGAATTGATGAAAAAAGACAGGGATTAATGGGATTATAAGGGATTGCCGGAATTTTTTTATCACAGATTAAAAGGATTACACGGATTACACGGATTTTTAATGGCACTCTCCGTGTAATCCTTTAATTCATTGTTCAGACAATCAATCGTTTAAAAGTTAAACTTTTACCCCCGAAGTTGATAAGGAGACCGACTTCAAGCCTGTAAGCTTTCAGATAATTTAATACCTGTGCCAGATGCACATCTTCCAGTTTAATTACCGCCTTCAACTCCACTAAAATTTTACCTTCAACAATAAAATCGGCCCGCCCTGTACCGATAGGTTCAGGTAAATCCCTGTAAAAAATATTCTGTTCAATTTCACGGGCAAAAGCAAGCCCTGCTTTATTCATTTCATAAGCCAGAGCCCGATGGTAAATCACTTCCTGAAAACCATTCCCGAGAAATTTGGGCACCTCAAATGATGCACTAATAATCTTTTCAGTAATATCCCTGTATTTCAAATCGTTCTTCATAATCCGTGTAATCCTTTAATCCGTGTCAATCCGTGATTCAGACAACTAATTCCTGACAGGACGGAAACCCAGGTAGTTAAAGCGGAGAACAGGGGAGTCGCTGTAGCGGTTCGCCGACCGGCAGTCACCGGGATTACCGTTCCAGCTGCCGCCGCGAATGACCCGGGTTAAGTCCGAAGTAGGACCGGTAGGATTTGTGTCGGAACTTATACCATAATAATCAGGAGTGAACCAATCACTGCACCATTCACACACATTCCCGCTCATATCATAAAGACCGAAACTATTCGGTAACAACTGCCCCACATCATGATGATTTCCACCGGAATTAGTAGGATACCACGCATAATTCCCTATATTCGGAGGATCCGGCGGACAGGGATCTCCCCAGTAATATTCTGCAGTAGAACCTCCGCGACACGCATATTCCCACTCTGCCTCCGTAGGAAGGCGATATCCATTAAGAGTCCTCCATACAGAAGGATCATTCCCTCTGTTATTTATAGGACCATAACAGGGTGTTAAACCCTGCTGACTGCTTAACCAGTTACAGTATGCCACCGCTCCATACCAGTTTACATACACTACAGGACGATTCTCATAACCGGGAACTACTGAAAAGGTTCCGGCACCAGGGCCGCCTGTTATCCCCTGAAATTCATCAGCAGTCAAATCAATCCACTTAAATCCACCTTCTGTCTGATTACCTTCAGAATTCAAAAATAACACATAATCTGAATTCCTTACTTCATATTTAAACATATTAAAAGAACTTACAGTAACAGAATGAACAGGCTCTTCATATGAACAAACATTACTCCCCATTTCAAAGGCCTTTCCCGGAATCGATACCATCGGAGGCTCTGCTACAGATGTTGCATTCGTCACAGCAGTCGGAATCACAGTCGCCGTAGCAGCCGCTCCCGTAAGCACTATATTTATTTCCACTTCTCCACCGGCTGGAACAGAACCGTAACCTGTGCCGGTCTTCCCGTCCGTCGCAGTGGCAATCACTGTCACAGGATTTGAAGGTATTCCGGGAAGAATATAATAACCGCTCCCGTCTGTTACTGTATAATTTGTAAAATTCTCTGCCTTTACCTTTACACCTGACAGGCCATTTCCATTATAGGTCACTGCACCTTTTACAGTACCTGAACCGTCTGTTACAGTTATACTCACATCAGAACGGTTTGAGCCATTTAAT
>JAKJGF010000226.1 GCA_022704525.1 Bacillota bacterium
GGTAAAGAACTCGAACCACCGCCGTGGATGGAGCAGGATGATCTTCTGGGATGGCTTAAAACAGTGGGACTGGGAATAGGAGTCTTCGCTGTACTTGTAGGACTTGCCTATATGGTACATTTGATTCCCTTTGCACCTTCTAACTGGGTATCTCCCGATTTTACAAAACATGTGCTGGAATTCTTTATGATTGCTGTAACCATTATTGTAGTGGCAGTTCCTGAAGGACTGGCAATGAGTGTAACCTTAAGTCTTGCCTACAGTATGAGAAAAATGACTGCTACAAATAATCTTGTAAGAAGAATGCATGCCTGTGAAACTATAGGGGCTTCTACTGTTATATGTTCTGATAAAACAGGAACCCTGACTATGAATGAAATGCAGGTGTATGATGTAAATTTTCCCTCTCTTCCTGAGCAAAAGGTAACAAGCGAACTGAATATGTTTCCTGAAAAATTAATTGCCGAATCCATATCTGCCAACAGTACGGCCAATCTAAGCACTGATCTTGGTGCACCCCGTTCTCTGGGTAATCCCACAGAAGGTGCTCTTTTACTCTGGCTTAATAAATATGGAGTAGAATATTTAAAGAACAGATCTTCTTTTATAATTATAAAACAGTGGACTTTTACTACAGAAAAAAAATATATGGCTACTCTGGGAAAGTCTTTTGTGTCCGGGAAAAATATACTCCATGTCAAAGGCGCTCCCGAAATTGTTTTGTCCTGTTGCAGCCAGGTACTTACAAAAGACGGTATTAAACCTTTTGAAGATAAAAATTCTATAGAAGATTCCTTAAAAGATTATCAGGCAAGAACTATGAGAACCCTGGGCTTTGCGTACAGGGAGGTGCCAGACGAGATAAATCTGGAAGAAGATATTGAAGAACTTGCTAAAGACTTAATATGGCTGGGTTTTGCTGCTATAGCTGATCCTGTAAGGCCCGAGGTGCCAACTGCAATCCAGGACTGCAGGAAAGCAGGTATTAAAGTTAAAATTGTAACTGGAGATAATTCGGCTACAGCTCTTGAAATTGCCCGTCAGATTGGCCTCTGGCAAAAAGAAGATACCCCTGATAAGCTTATGACAGGTTCGGAATTTGAAAAACTTTCTGATGAGGAAGCAAAAGAAGTCTCTGCCAGATTGAAGATCCTTGCAAGAGCCCGTCCTATGGATAAGATGCGACTTGTGAAATTACTCCATGATAAAGGTAAGGAGATAGTGGCCGTTACAGGAGACGGCACAAATGATGCACCTGCTCTCAATTATGCCAATGTGGGACTTGCTATGGGAAAGACCGGCACTGCTGTGGCAAAAGAGGCAAGTGATATAATCCTGCTGGATGACTCTTTTAAGAGTATTGTAAATGCCGTAATGTGGGGACGTTCTCTTTATCAGAATATACAGAGATTTATTTTGTTTCAATTAACAATTAATGTGGCCGCCTGTATTATTGCCATGTTAGGTCCCTTTATTGGCGTGGAACTACCTCTTACTGTTATTCAAATGCTCTGGGTTAACCTGATTATGGATACCTTTGCTGCTTTGGCCCTTGCTACTGAACCCCCACACTGGACGGTAATGACAAAACCACCCCGTAAGCCAACAGAGTTTATTGTTTCAAAAGAGATGGCAAAAAGTATCTTTTCAGTTGGTCTAATTTTTCTTGTTATTCTTATAGGAATGCTTTTTTATTTTAATAGAGACGGCGATTTTACTATTTATGAAAAGTCCATATTTTTCAACGTTTTTGTATTGCTCCAGTTCTGGAATCTCTTTAATGCCAGATGCCTGGGTTTAACACAGTCCGCTTTCTCAGGAATTTTGCAAAATAGAGGATTTATAGTTATTGCCACTACTATTTTCATAGGACAGATATTAATTATTCAATTTGGAGGAAAAGCTTTTAGAACCGTTCCTCTTTCTCTTGAAGACTGGCTTATTATAGCTGGTGTTACATCTTTAGTTCTGTGGATTGGTGAAATATGGAGATTGATTGCAAGATTTACTTCAAAGAAAGATGTCAGTTTTACTTAGTACCGCAACAGACAAGTTAGTATCCATCTCACAAGTCTGTCCCTGTCCGGGCTCTTACGCAAAATCTATGATCCTGTTACAATGAAATCTGTTATTACAGAATATACAGTTTTGTATTTATTTAAGCTATAACTTTCTCCTTTGAGGGCATATCTTTTGCTCCAGATCCCGGACAGGGACAGGTGTATATGTTTTGGGATACTTTTTTACCTGTTGCGGTACTTAGGTGAGAAGTGAAAAGAAGTGAAAAGTGAGAAGTGAAAAATGAAAAATGAACGGTACCTGTTGTTATACATCTTGATGAACATCAGAATGGATAATTATATGTGGTATAGTTTTATTTGAAAGTACCGGCAGTACCTTTGATGTTAAACGGGTAGGTTCGATATTTTCGAGGCCCTAGAGATATGGGTTATGCCTTTAACTGGAATTTAAACTGGGCTGCAGGAAGTAAATAATTAACTGCTACTTTCGAAGATCTTTGGAATTCCCCCACCGGATCGGGTGATTTTTTTACTTACAGGTGTCGATTTAATTTGATTTATCTCTTCTGGAACATTAGCAGATTTTTCTCCGAAGATTGAACTTGTCGGGGTGGCAGGTTTTATTTTTACAGAAGGTGGCGAAGGAGATATATTTTGAGTAATCTCTTCTTTCTTTTCCTGAGATGAGGCAGCTGATACAGCGAAGATTGAACTTATTGGTGTGGAAGGTTTTACACGGATGGAACGGGAAGAAGGGGTCTTTTCTGCTAAAAGGGAAGGATCTATTTTTTCTTCTTTCTGAGCAAAGAGATTCTGTGATATGGGTACAGATTTCTTTGTAATTATACGACTGTCTTTTGCTATCTGTATCTCAGGGATAACCGGTTTAATCTCCTGTTGTTGAACAGTAATTTTTACTTCCTCTCTGGCAGGTATTTCGATTTTTACTTCTTTTTTTATTTCTTTTTGTACAGGTGTTTCAACTCTGGCCCTGGCCGGTTCTTTTTTAACTATCTTTACAGGAGATGGAGAAGATACGGGTGGTTCCCAGATTATCATAGGGGGGGTATATTCTGTTAATTGGCTTTGTTCTGACATTATGTAACCATTTACCATTATTTTCCTCTTAATACGTGCTGTAGAGAGCAGAATATAACCACTGATAAGTGTGTCTTTAGGGAGATAATCTATATGAAGATTGATTTCATTCAATCCTGGAGAAAGGCTATGGGGTTTAACTTCCAGACCGGAAATATTGGAGGCAATATTACATGTTACAGGAACGTTAATCTTTATAATAAAATCATATTCCGTGCCGGAAGCAAGCTGCCCAAGATAGAGAGAATTAGGATAATTCCATTTCCCTTCTTCTTCTCTGAGACCCATGACGAGTCCTCTTACTTCAATATCTTCAAATAATGTGCCAGGGGATGAGACAATAATTGCACATTGAGCTTTAGTTTCACTCTGTTCCCCTGTAACTTCGATTCTTAAATTTCTCAGATTGACATCGAAAGATTGAACTATAAGGACAGGACCTTTAAGAGACCAGATTGTAGCACCTCTGCCATTTATAGTTAATCCTTTTTTAATTATCACAGGGCCTGCATATTCTTTGGGAAATAACTCGAGAGTTTCACTGTCTTTAGTTGCTTCAATAAGCCTTTGTAATTCATTATCAGGAATTTCACTGTAATCTGAGGGACTTATATTTGCTGTTTCTTCATAAATCTCCGAACTTATACCTTCTGTTTCCACAGAAACCGGTTTATCATCCAGATAATAAGAGTTTAATGTATCTATTAAGATTTTTCCATATAGATCCTGCAATTGCAGGAGTACATCCGGTTTAACTCTATCGGTGATGAGATTCTGCTCATCTAAAGATTTTGTTAAAGAACCTGCCGGTATGAGCATAAGATTATACAAATGATTTTGTCTGGACTGCTCTACCTCTCCTTCCCAGTTATCAACAGGTTTACTCCCTAAAATAAAAATGACCAGAGGTTTAAAATCTCCAGGTGTTATTGAAGTAGTTTTTTTTACTTCCCTCTCCATACACTGTTTTAAAAGTTTGAAGGCTTCTCCGGGGTCACAGGCACCTCTTGTAAAAAGAAGTGGTTCTTTAAAGTGATTTATATCTGTAAGGGGACAGTCCTGGCGGGCAGCACTACTGAAGGTAATAATAGAGAGATAAACTTTTTCTATATAAAAGGGTTCTCTTTTCAGATTTGCCACAAGATTTTTGATTCCCTCTTTTACTGCATCTACTGGTTTCCCTGTCATATATATAGAACAATCTATGAGAAGATATATGGGTATACGCCTCATATTTATAATCACCTAAATTTTTTGTATCTGAACCTCGGCAATTCTTCCATGAGGTTCCTGGGATAATCTTATCTGAGCTCCATCACTTAAGACTACTGCCTGTCCGGGGGGAACCCTGTTCCCTCCGGGAGATGTAAGAGATGAGAGAGCCTGATTTACCATAATCCACTGCCCCTGATGAAAGGCACAGTAAGCCTGTGGTGTTCTGTCCGCTTCTTCTCCGGGGAAAACATTATCAAAGGCGTGCCATTTAAAGACACTCAGATTATGATAAATAGTTAGTTGACCATCATTCATCCACTGTCCCGGTCGTCTTTCTGTGCGAAGCTTCAGTATGGGAATAGTATTATATTGATATTTTGTGTTACAGAAGGGACATTTTGTCGTTCCAGGAGTCAGAATAAACCATTTGTGAGTGCAATTATTACCGCCACAGGGAAGAAGCATATCCCATGTTTTAATCAGACCTCTCTCCCATTCAATGGCAGCAGGACGATCATTTGGTTCATGAAGTCCCGGAATAAAAGCTTTTGTAAAGAGATCTCCCAGTTGATTACCGAGAACTGTAAAGGGTATCTTTAAATCAGCAGGTCTGTTGGACTGATCTGTGGGGTGTTCTACAAAAAGAGCTTTTGAACCCATACTTAATAATTCATCTTCCTCTGCAGAGGTAGTGGAATTTACCTTTGGCCCCTGAAGGGGATGACGGAAAAGGAGATATTCATATACAAGAACTGCCAGGGCATGCTGATCTGTTCGGGAACAGGGGTGCTGACGGTTTGGATCATTTAAAGACAGATGTTGTGTCGCCAGTACCTCCGGGGCTATATAACCCGGTGTTCCCATAACATCAGGAGGAAATAACTGAGGAACCACGAGTGAATCTATATCAATAACAGTGGCTGTACCGATAGAAGGATCGATAAGTATATTTTTACAGGACAGATCAGAATGAGCAAGACCTGCCTGATGGAGGCGTCTTACTGCCCTTGCTATAAGGATACAGATCTTAAAATAATTAATCCATGTGCCTTTTTCGTCATCTGGAAGGTATTTCCTGAGTTTTGGGCTTGAAAACCATTTGCCTTCTTTTTCTTTACCCTGGAAAGGCCCTGTGGCAAAAAAGTAATTTTTGGGATAACATGGAGCTACTATACCCAGCTCAGGTGTGACAACGATTCCTGTAGGCCAGCAGAAAAGCTTTTTGAAATATTCTGCTGCTACAGGAGTAACTCCCCTTGCTCCTCCCTGACTTTCAGATACAGTAGGGTTATATTTCCCCAGAATGGCTTCTAATCGTGTCATCCTGTGAGGGTCTTTAGCGGCATCCAGATCATGAAAAAACTGAACTACATATGATTTATCAGGGCTGAAGTAGGTTTTTTTCATACCTCCTGCAGGAGGATCATTTGACCAGACAAATTCTACTGTACGGCCATCTTTAAGGATTGCTTTCTGAACACTCATAATATATCCTCCTCCCTGTATAAAACAACAAGAGTTCTATCATCAAAAGAGCCTCTTACATAATATGAATCAAGCCAGTATCTTAATTTTTCTTCCGGCCCTGCTTCTTCTTTTATACCAACTAATTTTTTCCTTCCTGCCAGCAATAAAGAAGGAGATTTTATAAGATCCTGGAGGGAAAGTCCCAGTTTTTCTGCAAATTTATCTGCAGACTGTACAGGTATACGAAAGGCTCCATGTTTTGTAATTTGTTCACCGTCATTATGATAATCTGCCTTTTTTACTTCTTCCAGTGTGGTAAGTTTTGTAACTGACAGAGCTTTTTCAATTTCTTCTTTATCAATCCCTTTAATATCTATAATACCATTCAGCACAAGATCACCGTAAAGACGTAGTAATCCCGGATCATTCGGGAAATAATCATCAGCTACTCCATCTGTCATAATCATAAGGGCTCTTATCGGCCAGAAATATGGGAAGGTTTTACGCATAAGATTTTCCGGTTCAAGTTTTTCTTTTGTCGTAAGGAAATCCGTTTCTCCTGAAAATTCTCCACTGTCAGGGATGCCTAAAAGTCTCAGATTTCCTGTTGTATCAACACTGGCAGTCATACCATCACCTACCTGACAGGTGAGACCGAAACTGTAATCTTTATCTTTGTATTTTACCGTTGTATGAACTGCTACCAGGAGTGTGGCAGAAAGATCTCTTAAATTAAGTTTTCGCCCCAGACTGTTAAAATAATCGGGGTTATTTTCCCTTTCCAGGGCTGCTGCAACAACAGTTTCATAGGCCTTCTTTATTCCTTCGTGGAGTTTTTTCTGGACGAATTCTATATCTTCTTCTGCAAAGGATCCTGTCTGTTCATCTCTTTTAAAAGTCTCACGTGACCAGTCTTCTCTTTCTTTTATAAGGTGATCTTTTAATTCTTTCGAAAGATAATCCACTGCTGTCTGACAGGAAACCTTGGCTCCTACCCGGGAATAAACATGTGAACCTGCACCATCTGATACAGCTATAATAGTCCATCCGTTACTTTTGGAAAATTCAAACCAGTCATCACAGTTCGTAGCTTCATGTTTATGTTTTTTCCCTCTTCCCCTGGCACCGATAAGTTTAAATTTTTTTGTAATATCCTGCCATCGGCAGTCAAATTCTTCATGCATATCAGGCCCTTCAGGAACAGGTTCATAGCCCCAGTTTGAGGTTATGGGAAGAGGTTTGTCTTCCTCATAGAAAGACTTTTCTTTATCAACTGTAATAATATTCTCTCCTTCTGGAAGGGGTATTTCTTTTTTTAATTCTTCCAGTTTTTCTTCTGGTAAAATTATATCCTGTGTTGAAAGATTACTATCTAATGCTTCGTCAGAAACAGAAGCAAAGTCTTCTGATATTTCTTTACTTCCTTCCTCTCTGGTTTCTGAAAGACCTGTAAGCTCAGTAATAAAGGAAGCTATACGGAAAACTCTGAATTCTTTAGTCTCTTCATCTTCTACAGGCCCTTTAAAGAAAAAGTCCTCCAGAGATTTAAATGTTTCATCTTTTCTTATTGTAACTTTTCTATAGTACCTTTTTGTTATTCGGGAACCTTCTTTAAAACCTTTTAAAAATATCCTGATATGTTCCCACGTGGCGGTGTCTATATCTGAAAATTCAGAGGCCACTTTATTACATAACCGGGAGATCTGTATCTGGGGAGATTGATGGCAGAGCCAATTAAAAATTTTTATTATTTTCTCTTCAATTTCATTAATATCTATTTCTTCTTTTTTTATAATAGATTTCAGGTCAGTTCCGCAACTTACACAAAAATTTCCTTCACTTATAAAACCGCACCGGGGGCATTTTATTTCATTACTCATAATAATATCCTCGCAGGAAAAATTTTTTTGGGGTTGCAGGTTTTGGGTTATGGGTTTTGGGTTGTGAATTCCGGGC
>JAKJGF010000227.1 GCA_022704525.1 Bacillota bacterium
CCCGGATTTAATGGATCTGAAAAAACTGAAAGAAGAAACTGTAAGATTAGTGGGGGAGAAAAAGATGTCTCTTGAGGATTATAATAAATGGGATGATAAAATACGTATTATGAAAATAAAAGAAAAAGAAAAGGATAAATTGGAAAGGGAAGCTAAAAAAGATAAAGAACCAGATGAGGAACAACAAAAAATAGTAAAACTTCTGGAGCTTTTAGATGAAAGGCTTATAAAAGGGGAAATCTCGGAAGCATTATATAAAGAATTAAGAGGGAAATACTATGATAAATTAGAGGCTATGAAGAATAAGACATCTTTACAGCATAAAGAGACCACGAAAAGATAGGTGTTTGCATTTGATTTATGGGTTATGATATAATTATTTGATGTAAAAAGTGAAAAGTGAAAAGTGAGTAGTATTTACTTCACATCTCATGTTTATCAGGTGGAGATCGTATAAATTTTGAAAAAGGAGAGTGGTTCAGTTTGAAGAAAAGAAGTATTTCTTTATGTCTGGTTCTTCTTTTATCTATAATATTTTTATTACCTTCTGCAGGGGAAGGAGAGATTAAGGTTTTTATTAATGGCAAGTCAGTTCCGGCAGCTGTAGAACTTTATAAGGGTATTCCCTATATTTCTCCGGAAAGCCTTGTAAGTCCTCTGGGTATAAAGGTAAACTGGAAAAATCAAAAACTTTATATAAATGATAAACTTGTAGAAAAAACAAAGGAGATAGATGGTATTGTATATATACCTGCAACAATGCTTGGAGATATTATAGGTGGTGAAGTCGAGCTGGAAGGAAATAATATTAAAATAAAAACCTCAGGAAAGGTGTCTGTAAATCCTACTCCAAAACCCACATCACCTCCTCTCTCACCATCTCCCAATATTGTGCCTACACCTGTAGTTACAAAGCCTACTCCTTCAGTGAAAAAATCTACTATGTTTATACCGGTAACTGGTTCAAATGATAATTTCTGTATTACAGTTACAAATCTTGAATATGCTAATATAATAAAAAATTATTATACTCCAAAGACAGGATATCGTTTCTGTATATTAAATATTTCTCAGCAGAATATTTCCTCAAATGTTCAGGTATATACAGGAACTTTTTCTCTCATCGATAAAGATGGTCACTCTTTTGACTATTTAGAAGGACTCAGCAATTTCTGGTTGCAGGTTCTTCAACCGGGAGGAACAAATTTTGGTCATCTGGTATATGAAATTCCTGCAGATGCAGAGCCAGACTGCCTGATTTTATCAAGTATGCAGGGAGCACCTTTAAATGTTGATTTATTTAAGAATTAAAAAGGAGGCAGAGAAATGAAAAAGATATTTATAATTCTCTTATTTATTCTAATGGCTATAGAGGTAATACCATCTCTGTCAGCTGAACCTGTAACTATAAATTTCTGGCATGCCATGGATGGCCCCAGGGGTAAAACCCTTGAAAGGTTAATACAGGTATTTAATACACTGAATCCTGATATTAAAGTTATAGGCACCTTTAAAGGTGTAACTGATGTTAATAAGGACAAATATAAAAACAGCTATAATATCCTGTTTCAGGAGTTACTTATAAATATATCTACCCAGTCACCTCCTGATGTGTCTCAGGTTTATGAGAACTGGACAAGCCAGTTTATTACTATAAATGCCATAAGCCCCCTGGATAATTTTGTAAATTCTTCTGAGGGATATTCCAAAGAGGAAATCTCAGATTTTATTCCTATATTTTGGGAAGCTAATAAATATGATGGTAAACTCTGGTCTTTGCCTTTTAATAAGAGTATATATGTTCTTTATTATAATAAGGAGAGTTTTGTAGAACAAAAGCTTAAACCTCCCTCTACATGGGAAGAGCTATCAGAAATAGCTCCGAAGTTTGTTAAGAGAGATAAAAAGGGAAATATATCCCGTTATGCTATTACATTTAAAGCTGATGTGGATATCTTCTCTGTTATTCTTCTATCTAATGGAGGAGATTTGCTTGATATGAATAAAAGGGCCATTTTTAATGGTGAAGATGGCCAGAAAACGATACATTATCTTAAAAAACTTATAGATTCTGGCACAGGTCAGGTATCTTTTGAACCTCAAAAAGAATTTGTAGAAGACAGATGTGCTATGTTTCTTGAAACCTCTTCCAAGATTTCTGCTCTGGAAGGGAAAACCTCTTTCACTTATGGAGTAGCTCCCTGTCCTAAAACAGAAGGAAAAATTCTCTTTGCAGGGACAAATCTTGCGATTTTTTCAACAATTTCTCCTGAAAAACAGAAAGCATCCTGGAAATTTATAAAATGGCTTACCAATACACAGAATACAGCTATATGGTCTATGGAGACCGGTTATCTCCCTGTAAGAACTTCAGCTATTCAGAGTAAAGAATATCAGGATTTTTTAAAGAAAAATACTAACCATGAAATTGCTATAGAACAGCTTGACAATGCAATCATTGCTCCCAGGGTTTCTTCATGGCAATCTATAAGGGGAATAATAGATGATACTGTTTTTAATGCTGTTGTCACAAAAGAAGATGTTAAAGAATCTCTTAACACTGCTGTTTCTACGGCAAATAAATTTCTTCAATAAAAATGATAATAACATCTGAGGGAATAGTCATAATACTTATGACTGTTTTCTTTTTTATTATAACTCTTAATATTCAGTCTGCTTTCCTTTATTTGCTTATATCACTTCTATTAAGTATATTGTTAATAAATATAATTTATCCATATGTAACACTCGGAGGTATAGAAATCAAAAGAATTAGTATAAGCCGATGTTATGAGGGTGAAGTTTTTTCTGTAAGCCTTCTGGTGAAAAATATAAGTAAATACAGGAAATATCTTTTTAATATAGAAGATACTGTTCCACTGCCAGAAAAAAAGAAAAGAGAAATATTTTTTGTAAGTGTTTTAAATCCCCTGGAAGAATTGGAATTCACTTATAAAGCACCAGGTATTAAGAGAGGTATATATACCTTCCCTCCAATTCGTATAAGCTCCCGGGCACCTTTTGGTATATTTCAGGCCAGTAGAATAGGAAGAGAAAGTGGTGAAAACAGACTTGTTATTTACCCTGGGATATATAATATTAGAAATGCTTTTTTTATGGGAGAAGGCAGATCTGAGATGGCTTATGAAACAACAGATGTAAAGTCAGGACATAGTATGGAATTTCTGGGTGTAAGGGAGTTCAATCCAGGAGATAGTCTCAGATTTATTCACTGGCCTTCCACAGTAAAGCACAGAAAACTGATAGTAAAGGAATTTAGCTATGAAGCTTCTCCACCGGTAACTATATTAATAGATAGTAATAATAAAGTTCAGAAAGGTGTGGGTAAAGAAGGAACTTTTGAGTATTCTCTAAGATTTGCTGCTACTCTTCTGGTCTATCTAAATAAAGAGAAAAACAACTTTAATTTACTGGTTTCTCATAAGCAGGAAAACCTGTCCTCTTCCATAGTTTTTGAAGAAATTTTACTCTCTATGGCCGGTTTTAATACTGAAGGTAATAGTCCCATAGGAGATATTATAGAAAAAATAATTCCCAATCTTTCTTATGGGAGTGATTTAATCATATTTACCCCTGATATATCTTTTCGAGAATATGATTTTAAATCCCTTCTGTCCAGAGTTGCTTCTATAAGGGTTTTATTCCTCCATAGTTCTGAGAACATTTCTCTAAAATCCCATAATATGAGAATGTTTACATACAGTGAAGGAGATAATCCTGAGAGGGTTCTTATAAAATTATTTGCCAGGTGAGATGTTTTATGATGTCCCTGTGTTCACCCCTCTGTCGAATCATTTCCCCCTTACTTCTATATTTTAACAAAGGAAAATGAAAATATTTGGAGTATATATATAGTATAATTATATAACAAAAAGAAAGGATAAATTTTATGAAACGACAGTTTATAAGTCTTTTTATTCTGGTAATGATTTTATTGTCTTTTGGGATAGGCTTTACACAGGATGTTCTTACTAAACCTCTGGTATGGCCGGACTATGTAAAGAGAGGAAAATTGGATAATGGCCTTAATTATGCCATTATAGAACATCAAAAACCCAAAGATCGAATGCTGGCATATATTCTTATTCAGGCAGGCTCTCTACAGGAGACAGATTCTGAAAGAGGTATTGCTCATTATATTGAGCATATGGGTTTTAATGGTTCAAAACATTTTCCTCCCGGTGAGCTTGTAAAATATTTTGCTTCTATAGGAACTGATATGGGCCCCAGTATAAATGCTTACACATCCTTTGATAGAACTGTTTATATGGTGGAAGTCTCTACAGAAAAAGAAGAATATATAGACAAAAGCCTTATAGCTCTTTCTGATTATGCGGCAGGTATGCTTCTTACCCATGAGGAAGTAGAAAAAGAAAGAGGAATAATTCTGGAAGAACTCCGACTTGGTTCAACTCTGGATAGAAGAATATTTGAACAGGATATTGCCATTACCCTTAAAGGTTCCCTTTATCCTGAGAGATTACCCATAGGATTGGAAGAGACTATTACAAAATTTACCCATGAGGATCTGAAAAAATTTTATAGCAACTGGTACAGACCTGATTTGATGACACTTGTAGTGGTAGGTGATATTAAGGTTCCTGAAATAGAAAAGAAAATAAAAGATATCTTCCTTGAGATTTCTGCCCCGGAAGGTAATAAACCGGATTTAACCGTTCCTTTTAAACCCCATAGTGAAATATATACAGGAGTAATAACTGATCCTGAATTAAACTTCCTTATATATAAGTTATCTCCGGGAACCTTTTTCAATGAAAACTGAAGGAGATTATAGAAAAAGCCTCTCAGATAGACTCATATTTGAAATGTTTAATATGAGACTGGGGCAGGAAAAATATAAACTGAATACACCTATTATAAGTTCAGCAGGATTTTCTTCAAATTATACTAAATCTTTAAATAAAGTAACCCTCTGGGCTTCAGCAAGATCCGGTAAATCTATGGAAGCCCTTAAAACATTATTTTCTTATAGTGAGGGTCTTCGCCAGAATGGTTTCAGTAATATTGAAAGGGAAGAAGCTCAGTTGCAATTGCTGGAAAATCTAAGAAAAGATAAAGAAGAAAAGGAAACAAAACACGCCCGTTATTATATTAATTCTATTTTGACTAGTGCTCTCCGGGATGATGTATTTATAGGGCCTGACAGATCTTATGAACTGGCTCAGGAATTACTTCCCACTATAACTGACACTGAACTTCAGGAACGTATAGAATATCTTTTAGAACCTCTTAATATGACAGTTCTTGTAGAAGCACCTCAGAAAGAAGCAGCTGAATTAAAGGAAGAGCAGGTTCTCTCTCTTGTAGAAGATATAATAAAACAGGGAGGTACAGCTTACAAGATAGAAAAATTGAACTATTCTTATGATTATAGTAATCTTAAACCAGGTGAAGTGATATCAAGAAAAGATTATAAAGATCTGAATGTTACCGAATTAGAACTTGCCAATGGTCTTACAGTTTTTCTTAAACCCACAGACTTTCAGAAAGACACAATAATGGTAGATTATATGTCTGCAGGGGGAAGACTCTTAGAATTGCCTGAAACACCGGGTATGTTCGAAGTGGCAGTTAAAGCCTGGAATAATGGTGGCACAGAGGATCTTACCCAATTTGAAGTCAAAAGATTACTTAAAGGGAAAAATATTCATTTTGTCATGGAAGGAAAAGTATATTATGGAATAACAGGAAATTCTACCAGAGGTGAACTGGAAGAATTATTTCAATGGATGTGGCAGTATCTAGAACGTCCCGGGTACAGGGAAGAAGGTATAGCCTATGGAATAAGACGTGCCCAGGAAGATATAAGAAGAAATTTACAGTATCAGGAAGAACTTATGTCAGATGCAGAAAGCAAGTTATTCCTTCCCAACAGTCCTCTTTCTGTTGTGGCAACCGAGGAAGAAGTAGAGAAATATACAGATCCGGAAAGCTTAAAAAGATTTCAGAAATTATCCTGTAATCCTGTTAACAGTGAATTGATTATTGTAGGTGCCTTTAATCTGGAAGATGGTATTAAGCTTGTGACTAAATATTTTGGTTCTATTCCTTCAGGGGAAAAACCCTCTATACCCTCTAATTATTTAAAAGCTGAATTCCCGAAAGGTAATACGAAACGTATAGTTTATAAGGGTATAGAAAAAAGATGTCTTGGAACAGTAATATTTCCTGGATGTATGAAAGGTGAAGAAGATGAAATTCCTCTCAAGGTAATGGCAAAGGTATTGGATCTGCGTTACTGGGATAAAATAAGGGAAAAGGAAAGCCTTGTTTATTCCATATGGGCAGGAAGTTCATTTCCTGTAAGTATTAAAGATTATGGTAAGGTTAAAATAAGCTTTGGATGCGATCCTGATAAGGTAGATAAGGTTATAAATGCATCCTTTGCAGAGATTAAGGATATAAAGGAGAAAGCCCCTGCAGAAGAAGAGCTTGACTCTGTTAAGAAGATTCTTCTTTTATCCTATGAAGACAATCTCGAAAATAATGGTTTCTGGCTTAATAATTTACTGGGAACATCACTCTTTAATAGAGATCCCGCTCATATTCTTACAGATATGGAAAAGATAAAAAATGTAAAACCGGAAGAAATTCAGGCAGTAGCCAGGAAGTATCTGCAGGAGAAAAATAATATTATCATACTGGGTTTGCCTGAGGAAAAATAATTTATACGGGCGAGGTAAGTACGGGCGAGTAAGTACGGGCGAGGTTACCTCGCCCGTACCTCGCCCGTACCTCGCCTTTTTAACCTAAAAACCCTATAACAGACACACCTGTAACAATCAATGCCGCCCCTGCCCATTTATATATATTTACATCTTCTTTAAGAAGATATTTTGCAAAGACCATACCCCAGAGATAAGAAAGAGCGGAAAGGGAATATATAATAGAGACTTCTCCATGTGGAAGAATAAGGATATAGAAAATTGCTCCCACAAAAAAGATTGTAACTGCCATATAAAGATTTTTATTTTTTAACATTCCTTTAATTGAGAGAGAAAGGGTTTTAGATGCCAGTTTATTAAAAAGCTGTCCTGTAGCATTTAGTAGTGCAACAAAAACCATTGCAATAATAACCCAGAAAGGTGTATTCATTATTTTTTCTCCTGTCCAAAACCTGTTAGAGCTATACCACTGACTATTATAAAGACTCCAAGAATCTTGAATATGTTTATTCCTTCACCCAGAATTACTCTGCTGAAAATAATATTCCATATAAAACTGGTGGAAAAAATCGGATAGAGAAGAGACATATCTCCACCTTTAAATCCCTTTGCCAGCATTAACATGGTAATCATAAAAAGAAAAAAACCTGTTCCAATAATAAAAAGGTGAAATATTTCACTGGAGGTGTTAAAGATATTTGTAATAGAACCGGTGCCTTTGGCTACTATTTCTGATTTTAAAAGAGTGAGATTCAATCTTGACCCTATTTTAAGAACAATCTGAGCCATAGCAGTGGCCACTGCCGCAATGAGTATTAATATTACAGATGATAGTGTTGTTTTCATAATGGGGAAGATTATACCACTAAAAGAGGGAAATTGCAAATAGATGAAAAGGCATGGTTGTGTAAAAAAAGTGTTGGTTCGAATACCTATTGCACTAATTTTACCTGCACAAAATTGATTTTTAATAAATTTTTTAGAAACATAGCCAGTTTCCCTCCTTGTCATTCCCACGAAAGTGGA
>JAKJGF010000023.1 GCA_022704525.1 Bacillota bacterium
AAAAAACAAAACAAAAAATAAATATAATTAACCCTGACAACAGAATCACAAGGTAAACTCTTCTTTTAAGCATCTTCACGTCCGCCTTATTGAAAAATCTACATTACATTACTAATTATTAAATGCTTAATATATCATCTCCATTTATAAAAGAGTCTTATAATAATATACGAGTTTTTCCTAATGTAAGGGGTTTATTACTATCTCTTTACTAAATTTCCTTACTTTGATATTTAATATCAAGGGGTTTATATTTAAATCTTAATTTACAGATTGAAGTTTTAATATTATATAAAATAAAGTTAATCTTGTCAAGAATAGAAAAGGTCATTATGACATACAAGATATTTATAAATCTAACTAAAATATTTTCTTCTTGAAAATTTAAGACTATAATTTATAATATAGATAGAAGGAATTTTGCAGGATATGATGAAATTGGTTTATAATTAAATATGGGGGTAGCATTTTATGGAGAAAGGTGCTAATATAATAACATGAATTGTCCTAAATGTGGAAAAGATAATGCTGAAAACAGTAAATTTTGTAGAAGTTGTGGAAATTCACTGGTAACAGAAGTACCTGAGGGAGACATAAAATATCTTTATCATAAAAGATATAAAGTCATAAAACCTCTCCGTATAGGTGGTATGTCCATGATATATCTCGCAGAAGATATTAACTTTGATGGACTGGTATGTGTTATAAAAGAAATGAGTGATGTTTTTAAAGATCCTGAAGAAAGAGATTATGCTATACAAAAGTTCAAAGAAGAAGCTTTCATACTCGCTAAATTAAGACATCCCAATATACCGGTAGTTAGTAATCACTTCATTGAAGAAGGTAAATATTTTATTGTTATGGATTACATAGATGGAATTAATTTAGAGGATCTCCTTATGGATTCGGTAGTAAAAGGTCTTGCTGAAGAAGATGTTATAGACTGGAGCATACAGATCTGTGAAATTCTGGAATATTTACATGCTCAGACACCACCCATTATTCATAGAGATATAAAACCGAGTAATTTTATTAAACGAGAAGATGGAAAAATTATAATAATAGATTTTGGTATTGCCAGGATATTTGAACCTAAAAAAATGGGAACTTTAATAGGTACCCCTGGCTATATATCACCTGAACAATATGCCGGTCAAATTGATATACGAAGTGATATTTTTGCACTGGGAGCAACCATACATCAATTACTTACTGGAAAAGATCCCGGTCAGGGTGTGCCCTTTGATTTTCCCCCGCTTTGTTCAATGAGACCCGATGTAAGTAAAGAAATAGAAGAACTTGTAATTAAATGCTTACAACAGGAAATGGAAAAGAGATTTAACAATGCAACAGAATTGAAACAGTTTCTTATACGGTTGAAAATGCATCAGTCGGCAGAGGAAATCTCATCTGCTCCTATTGTAAAAGAAACTAACCTGTCTGGATTAACATCAAAGACAATTCAGGGAGACTCGGAGAAAAAATTAGCTCTAACAATACAATCTGAAAAATCTGCACCGAGTATTTCTAAGAAGAAGCTCCCTGAAATTAATGAAGATAAATATGTAGATACAGGAGAAAACCCGGATTTATCAACACAGATATCTACACAACAGATACTGGAGAGTCCTGTTAGCTATTTAAAAAATATTCAACTTCAATCCTTTCACGGGAGAGAAGCTATAAAAAAAGTACTTGCTGCTTTTATAGGAATCGATATTGGCAGTGAAAGAATAAAAATAATACAACTGGATATAGATGAAAATTACTTTGTCCACCCTGTAGCAATGGCAGTGGCTGAAGTGCCTCCCAATGCTGTTCAGGATGGTATTATAGTTGATCCTAAAACAGTAGGACTTTTCATAAAGCAAATATTAATCGGACAAAAAATTAATGCAAAGCGTGCAGTAGTTTCTATACCACAGAAAGCTGTAAAAAATACTTCTTTCTTTCTCCCTGAAATGCCTTTGCCTAAAATGGTTTCTTCTATTATGGAAGAAGCAAAAAAGCATTTTCCTTTCCCTATTGATAAAGGACAGCTCAGCTACGAAGTTCTTGAGTTCTTCTTTCCTGACCATATTGGTCAACTAAAAGTAGTGGCATGGGCTGTGCCGGAAATAGTTATAACTTCTATAAATAAAGCCATGCATTTTGCAGAATTACATCTAACAGAAGCTCAGTTCGAAGCTTTCTCTATTAGAAATGCACTGGAAATCATATTAAGAGACAATCATAAGCAAAACAATGTAGCAGTAATTAGCATGGGAGCAAGCTGTTCAAGTGTTCATATAGTCAGAAATTCACAGGTCTGGCAGAGTAAAAATTTTTTCCCTGGTGGAGCAGAATTTACAAAAGCCATATCAGAAAGAATAAACGTTAATAAAAAACAGGCAGAAAATTTAAAAATTACTAAAGCAAATATGGATATTTCCAAAGCATCTCATATAGATTATGTTCTTTTTAAAACTATAGAACCACTGGCAACTAATGTATTAGATGAATTAATAAATTCCCTTGATGAATATGAATCTATGTACGAAGTTAATATACCTATAGCAATATTATTAAATGGGGGAACTGCGTTGCTTAAAAACATAGATAAATTTATAGAAAGAGGAGTCTATTTAAAAACACAATTATTTCAGTTGCCGGTAAGTAAAAAAATAAATCTTCATGCAGAATTGATAGAAGAATTGGGAGCAAGCTTTATGGTAGCTCTGGGACTTGCTATAACACCATTCCTCAAAGGAGTGGATCCAATAGAATTAAACGGAGAGACTTTGACTGATATATCCTCTAAAGAAGAAGAACTGCAGCAACAGCAAGAAGACGAACTTACAGCTATAAAAAAGGAAAAGAAGGGTTTCTGGTCCTGGTTTAAATAAGGAGAACGTTATTTATGCTGGCATTACTCCATGATAAATATGAAATAATAGAGATAATAAAAACAGGGGGTATGGCTAGAGTATATAAGGCTATTCATCTTAATATTCCCGGTATTTATCTTGCCATAAAAGAATTGACTAACACCTTTTTTACGCAGGAACAAAAAAATTATTCTATAGATAGATTCCAAAAAGAAGCTATGCTTTTGGCCAGATTAAGACATCCCTCCTTACCTGTAGTTCACGATTATTTTGTAGAAAATAACAATTATTATATTGTAATGGATTTTATAGAAGGTTCTAATCTGCAGGAAATACTTAAAAACAGGGACGAAGATGGTCTTTCCTGGGAAGAAGTTATTGAATGGGGAATTCAGATGTGTGACACTCTGGATTATCTTCATCGGCAGACTCCCCCCGTTATTCACCGTGATATTAAACCGAGTAATTTTATTAGAACCAGAATTTCTGGTAAGATTATGCTGATAGATTTTGGTATTGCACGATTCTATGATGTCCGAGAAACAGGTACCCTCGTTGGCACTATGGGATATGCTTCTCCAGAACAGTTCAGAGGAAAGGCACAAATGGCAAGTGATATTTATTCTCTTGGAGTTACTTTATATGTCCTCCTTACAGGTTATGATCCAAAGAAGATAAGTGAACAGTTCACTTTCCCACAACTTATTTCTATCCGTAATGATATTAGTCCTGAGCTTAGTTTTGTTATCGGAAAAGCTATTGAATTTAAAATATGTAATCGTTATTCAACTGCTTTACAGATGAAGGAAGCCCTTCTTGAAGTGAAAAATATAAAACCACCTGTCACCCACCCTGAAAGAAAATCTACTGCTTCTTACGAGATTTCCATCGACTCAACCGATGGGTTACAACCGGTTAATATGATGGGTTATTATGTAGAAGCAAAGGAAAAAGATTTCCTTATTTCATGTAATACAGTTGAGTCTGAAATAGAACATATAAAGGAACTTTCAGATGATGATAAATTTATTAAAGAGAAATTAATCTACAGCCGTATACTGAAGATACCTGTTGCAATAGAAGACACTTCTACCGAATTTGATGATAATACCCTTTTATGTGAAATTAAAATGGACCCTGATCTGAATGAAGATTTATTAGTTGAAAATCTATGTGTAGATGTGGAAAATTCCTTTGTTAAATTGCTCCAGATGGATATAGACAGTAATAATTATCTATATCCGAGAATACTTGCTATAGAAAAAACACCTCATGAAATGTTTAAAAAAGAGAATGTTATAAATGCCAATTCTTTAATTAAATTAATCAAAGATTGTATTAAAGAAAATAATTTAAGTATCAATAAGCTCTCTTTTACCATTCCATCGTCACAATCATTAATAAAAACGTTTATTTTACCATATATGGATGATAAAAAGATACCTGCTGCTATAAAAAAAGAACTCTCTACTGCCCTTCCATTTCCTTACAGTAAATCAAAAGTAGATATGTATATAATCTGTCCCTCCATACCCGGAGAAGAAGGTTTCATGAAAATTCTGGTTATAGCAATGAATAAAGATTTTATAAATACTTTTAAACTAGTAGGAGGCACCTTAGGGATAAAATCTAAAAATATTATACCCATCCATACAGCCATCTTCAGAGTATTACAATTAACAGGTGAAGAATTAAATAAAATAGCTCTTATTGATCTTTCTTCTCTAAATACAGGTATTACAATTATCAAAGACGGTATGATTTCACAGACTACCATACTGGAAACAGGGATAACCAATTTTCTAAAAGCCATTTCAATAGCAAGAAAGGTTTCTATGAATAAGGCAGCGGAAATACTTGAAAATAGTAAAATTGATATTACCAGAGCTGATAAGAAAGAGACTCATCTCTTTCATATAATAGTTCCACAGATCAGAGAATGGATTACAGAACTTACAAAAGCATTTGCTAACCTGGGTTCAGATTATAAACTCAATAAACAAAACTACTCAACATTAATATTACATGGCGAAGGAGGAACAATCAAAAGCCTGAACAAATTTTTAGGAAACCAGCTTGGAATTAAATGTTATAATTTTAAGATGCCTGTAAGTGAAATAGAAAATAAATACAATAATTTATTGAATGAAAAAGCTCCTCTTTTTATGCCATCCTTAGGACTTTCTATAGATGAATTTTATAGCAGAGAAGAATTCTTAGGTGAAAAAATAGACATAAAAGCTGATCTCTGGTCTTCACTTCTGGGAAGTTAATTATGCTGTCCAGTATGGTTATTAAAATAATTCCTGAACAATCCAATCTTATCTTACCCTATGCCATAGGCCGTGAAATAAGGTCATGGTTTTACAACCTTATTTCCCGCAGGAACTCTCTTCTTTCTGACAGGTTACATGAAGGGCAGGGAATAAAACCTTTTACTGTATCCCTTCTTGCAGGTAAAAGAAAAGACCTTGGAGACCGTATGATGCTCTATGAAAATAATACATACTGGTTACGCCTTACAACTCTAAAAAAAGAACTTTTTGAAATCATAAGTAAGGAACTTTTTTCCATTTTTGCATCAGGAGAGACAATAAAATTTTATGATAAAGAATTATCTATAAAACAGGTCTGTATTTCTCCGGAAGAACATCCTATGGCTGACATATCTACATATAAAGACTTAAAAGTACATAAAATAAAAAAAAACTTTACTCTAAACTTCAAAACACCTTCAGCATTTGTCTATGGTAATGGCAGTATGCCTCTACCATTACCTTACAGTATTTTTAGAAGTTACCTGAAAAAATGGAATGCTTTCTGCTCTTCTGATTATCATATTAAAGAAGATATACTTAAAATCATAGAACAATCTGTATTTCCAGGCAGATATTCCTTATCTACCAGAGTTTTAGATATGAAGGATTTTAAAATGGTTGGTTTTATAGGAAACTGTAATTTTGAAATAATTAAAGATGTAAGTGAAAAAGATCTCAATCATATACTTACCCTGGTAAAATTTTCTTTTTATGGAGGTACCGGTACAAAAACTACTATTGGCATGGGGCAAACTGTGCCAGATATTTACTAAAGTGAAAAGGGAAAAGGAAAATACACAGTATATTAGCCTGACAAATATAAAATATGCCTGGAGCAATAATTTTAAGGAGGGAAATATGTATAAATTCAGAAATATTTTATTAATTCTTGTAGTTGTATTAATTACATTTCTCTTAAATTCATGTATTATCAGTGATTATGAAGATACTGTGAGAATAGTTCCCAGAGATGCCCAGATAATTTTCAATATCAATCTCCAGTCCTACTTTAAAAGAAGAGCTATACTTAATGAGTTAGATGAACTTAATCAGGATCCTTCCTTGAAGAAATTTTTTAATAATCTTAAAGATGTGGCTTTCACTGTAGTTTTTTCCGGTAATCCCTCTCCAGAAATTAATCTTGAAGAGGATTTGTTACCTTATGTAAATACCAACTTTTCCCTTGCTTACTATAACCTCGGAAACAGTATAGGATCTTTTTTCAATCCCACAAACATCATAAAGAAGCAGGATATAAATTTCGTTCTAATCTTTGATATACAGGATAAAGAGGATATTGACAAATTTCTTCATAAACTTGATACGGTATATCATCCTCAGAAGGAAAATTACAGAGGACAGGATTTTTTCTATTACAAAGATACTTATTATTTTACATATGAAAGATTTCTGGTTTTTTCTCATGAGATAAATCTTCTAAAGAATTCTATCGATTGTACAAGAAATAACAATCTTTCCATAATAAAAGAAGAAAATTTTCTCTCCTTCAGGGAAAAGAAAATATCTTCAGATTCTATTGGATTTATCTACTATAATATCCCCGGAATGGGTACGGAATTTTTAAATAAAATCCCTGATAAAGATAAAACAGAATTAAAAGATCTTCTGGACTGTATAAAATTTATGGGAACATCCATAGAAGTAGATCGAGATAAACTGAAATTCAATACATACCTTGTTCAGGCAGAAACTCTTACACCGGTGGGAAAAGAATTTTTTTCTCTTGAGAGGGGGAAACTAAAAAGTCTTGAATTTTTTCCGGAAAAGAGTTCTCTTGTTATAGCCTTATCTTCACCGGGGAAATTATTAAATACAGGAGTTTCTCTTTTAGAATCTCTTGGACCTAAAAAAATAAAGACCTTCACAACTTTATTTAAAAAAGGCTTTGGCTATACTATGGGAGACATTCTTAAAAGAAGCCAGGAAATGGGTGTAAATTTTATAACCGGAGAAAATAATTCTCATGAAGAAGATGATTCATATCAGGAAATTTCTCAGAGCAGCTGGATTTTAGCACTAAAATTAGACCCAAAAATGCCTTTAATGAAAGAAACCCTTCAGAGTACTGACACAATCCTTTCTTTTTTAGGCCGGGGAGAAGCATATAAAGAAGTTTCTATAACATCTCTCCCTTATGGTTTAAGCGGTTATTCAATTCTAAATGATTTCTTACTTCTGAGCCTTGGCAACAAAGAAAACATAAAGGCAGTTATAGATACCTTCAGAGATGATGAGGAATCTATAGAAAAGCGTATAAATCCTCAGATTTCTACTGAGTCCGTAGGATTAATATATATAAAACTTGATAAACTCTATAACTCTTCCCTGAGTCATCTTATAAAAAATGAAGAATTAAGAGAAAAACTCAGGGAAACATTTGAAAACTATCCTGAACTCTGGGGAAATATTAATAACTCTGAAGATGGATATATATCAACTCTTATAATGCCTTTTTAAAAATTGACTTTTTATTACTGTAAGGGTAATATAGAGATGCATTTTAAAAAAATTTTCATAATAATATAAAAAGGAGGAACCCTATAATGAAATATACTATAAGGTTAGTAATACTTATAATTCTTGCCTCACTAACTATCTTCCCTTCCTACGGCGCATATCATTATAATACAATGGAAGAAGTGACAATCTATATAAGTAATATAATAAATTTTGTAGATGTTGATACTGTAACTGATCTTCTCAACAGTATAGATGGAGTAGTATATGTAGAGGTCACCCTTGAACCACCGGAAGCTATAATTCAATATAATTATATGAAGATAACACTGGACGAGATATTATATGCTATCCAGGATAAAGGATATACAACAGAAGTTAAGTAATGACCGTGAAAATTCCTGTTTACTTACCTTATGTTGACTTAATCCCCTGGCGATGTAAAGAATTCCTCTTCCGGCATAGCCATTCCCATGCCCAGGTTACCGGATACCATAAAATTTTGTTTTTGATCACTTAAACCCATTTTTTTCATTCTATTATCAGGAATTTCATCGTTTTCTTCCTCTTTATTATCAAACTGCTCAATAGATTGAACTAATTCAGTAGGAACCATTATTTCTTCTGTCTGAGGAAGAGCATTGATTTTATGATTACAGGAAGAAGCCTGGAAAATCAGATGTTTTTCAAGAATTTTCTGTAAAATTCTTATATTTTTCGGTATATTTATAAATATAAGTCCTTCTGAGACCTGTAAGATTAAAGTAGGAAATTGTTCCAACCTTTCTAAATTTATCTGGTTTTGAGGAATAAAGGTTAAAGCTACATATTCAATTTCTGAAGCAATACCTTTCAAATCAATGACACTGAACTCAGGAGCGGAATTAAATACAATTTCATAATCGATAAATTTTTCAAATGTTTCCAGAAATCTTGTATTACTTTCCTTATGTTTTTTCATAACCTGCATTCTTAATTCTGTTAATGCAAGTAATGATATTATCTGCATAGAGAATAAATATGAAGTGGGATCTATAAACTTTTGTAAGGCTTTATTAAAGATATCCCTGTAACTATTTTCTTCAAATAAGGAACAAGTTGTATGATTCAAACTGGATAGTGGATTATAAGAAAATAACATCAAAGTTTTCAGATAGCTATACAAAAAAAGGTTTGGATTAGAAATAACCTTACCCAGTTTAGTAAGAATCTGTTTTGGAACATAACTCTGACAGTCACGAAGAACATTTACAAGAATCTTGGGAGATATTATCTCAGTTATTGAGATATCAAATATTTTGCTTATCCAGAATTTAAGATTAATATCCTTACTAAATTCCACTGTCATAGTAGATATGGGATTATAATCATCAAGGTAAAAAATTCTCTGATCCAATGAACTTATCATTATAATTCTGCCTTTCTAAGAATTTATTGTAATATTTATATTTTATCTAATTATATAAGGAAAAGCAATAAATTCTTAAAAATGTTAACAATTTATTTACAAAAATATTCTTTACAATAAAGTATTTAATAATTATAATAAAGATATCAAATAAAGATATTTAGGAGAAAAGAATATGAAAATTAATCAAACTCAAACCAAACATGCTCAAAAGACACCAGATAATTATAATAACTGGGGGCCCGATGGTCCAAATCGAAAAACATCAGACGATGAATTCAATATTACAGATACATATGAGGGATGCAGTCTTGGAACAAGAGATACTGATAGCAGTGATTATTTTGGATGTGGAGACTCCGGGGGAGGCGGAGGAGGAGCTTTCTTAGGGTAGTCTTTTTCTTTAATAACTCCTCACTAAGTGAGGAGTTATTTTTTTGAGCATCTTTTTGAAACATTATTGTTTCAATATAAAACATATGTTATTATGTATATACTTAATCCATAAAGGGATGGATGTGATAAATTGAAAAAACAACCAGAAGAAGATCCTGTTTATAAGTTTATACATCTGAATGGACTGGCAAAAACCCATCAGAATAAACTTATGAAAGGTCAAAAATTAGAACTTCCTTCGAAGGATGGTAAAAAAATAATTATAGATAAATATAACATTAAAGATGGTATTATAAAAATGGAGGTACTCGAAAAAGATAAAGACAGATATGGCAGGACAAGTTACAGTCTTGAAAAAAAATTCGTTGGAATAGATAATGAATTCTTTTCCGGTTTCAGAGAAATGCTTACTATTAATCATACTTTTATTGATAGTAAAGCTCAATTACTTACTTCCAAAAATACCAGATTGGATTTTACTAAAGGTAAAGTAATTGAAGATGATATTAAAGAAATAAAAGATCTTGATAATAGCAAAATTTTTGAAAAAGAAAATGAGTATTTACGTGGATATTTCATGGAATTGGAAAAAAAGGAAAAAAAGAGAAACACTGAAACTTCAATATTTTCCAGTCTCTTCAAAAAGCCCCTTCCTGATAAAAAAAGTGATTTAAAATACAAGGAAGATTTTGAAAAAATATCAGAAATAGCGCAGAAACACAGAGGAACTTTAAGAAAAGGGAACCATATTGAATTTAACTTAACACCGGATACTAAAATAATTATAGATAAATATAAACCTGATTTAAAACTTGTAGAACTGGACATAGTAGAAAAAAAAGCAGGAACGTTATCCAGGATAAGTTATAAAATGGAAAAAGATTTTGTAGGTATGTCATCAGGATTTGGCGATACCTGTTACAGTAAAGCTCTTCTTACAGTTAATCATAGCCTCCTTAATACCAGAGACAAATCAGTAAACTTAAAAGAAACTCAGATTGATTGTATTGGATGTCATATTAAAGAAATTAGCACACAGGAAATCAAAAGAACTCAGGATAAAAAAGAATATGATAAGTACGCTGATTATATAAGAGGATATCTGGCAGAACTTAATACATATAAAAAACCAGAAGAATCCTTAATAAAAAACATAAAATATATTAAAGACAAACCAAAAGTTCAGGAATACATAAGGAATTTCACTAAAATACGTGATATACTGGATAAAGAAAAAGCCGGAAAAATTCTTATACCAGAAGGTACAGTTTTCACTCTGACACCTGAAAAAAAACTGGTACTGGATGAAGAATATCCTGAAGCAGGCCCTAAGAGTTTTCACATTATTGAAAAATATAAAAACGGTTTTAAAAAGACTGAATATGAATTAGATAAACGATATATAGGCGGTTGCGAAAGTTATGAAACAGGATTTCAACAAATATTGAGAGTAAATACAACTCTTCTGGATACAAAAGGTAAAATGCTTTCTTTTGATGACTCAAAAATTGATATAGACCATAAAATACTTATAGAAAGTCAGAGGGAAATTATAAAAAAATCTGAAGATAAAGGTTTTTATGAACACTATGAAAAAACTCTTTTAGACGAAGGTAAGATCTTAGAGACTTCAAAACCAAAACAATCCTTTTTATCTTTTTTAAGCAAGTTCAGGAAGGGGACATTATAAAAAGCTTTCAGCTTTTAAGTAATATCTGTAATGAAGCATTCTATCATGAAAGCTACTAGCTGATTTATAACTGTTATTATAAAATAATTATCCTACAAAACTAACTTTAGAAGGAAAATTTTATATAATAGAGAAATACTTATATTGGCGGAATTCTAAATTTATGGAGGTAGCAAAATGGATCAAGAAATTCTGAGCAGGAAAATCAAGATAGAACATAAGCTTTTCTTCTTTGACCTAAAAGCAAATCCCAATGGAAAATATTTAAAGATAACAGAATCTGGCAAGAAACGATCCTTTATAATAATTCCTGAAAGTGGATGGAAAGATTTCAGAGATATACTAAATGAAATTATTGAAATGCCTGCTGATGGAAGAAGACAGGAAGAAAGAGAGGAAATAGTAGAGATATAAACTCTTAATAAAAGCTCACAAGCCTTATAAGTTAATAATAAAGAATTCAGGAGTCAATTGACTCCTGAATTCATATTCAGGAAAACTCAGTTATTAATTTTTCTAACTCCTGACCTTAATATACTATAAGTGAAAATACATCATAATCCTTTAATTTTTCTCTTCCTTTAAGTTCCGATAGTTCTATAATAAAAGCAAACCCTGAAACTTCTCCTCCAAGTTGTTCAATCAATTTAGCAGTAGCAAAAGCTGAACCTCCAGTAGCTATTAAATCATCAAATATTAAAACTCTGCTTCCAGGATTAATAGCATCCTTATGAACTTCCAGAATATTAGATCCGTATTCAAGAGTATATTCTATGGAGTGTACCTCATAAGGAAGTTTACCCGGTTTTCTGATAGGTACAAAACCGGCATTAAAGTTATATGCCAGAATACCTCCCATAATATAACCTCTGGCTTCAACTGCTGCAACATAATCTATTTTCTTATCGATATAATAGGAAATAAATTGATCAACACTATATTTAAAAGCCTTTGAATCCTTCAATAAAGTAGTTATATCTTTAAATAAAATGCCGGTTTTAGGGAAATCAGGTATATCCCTTATAAATGTTTTTAAATCCATTGTTACCTCCTCTTTTTTATATGCGTAATGTGTGATGCGTAACTTACATATATTATATTCACGATTTCATATATTTCTCTATAATCTTCTCAGATTTCAATAATAAACCTGATAATTTATCAAAATGCTCTCTTTGTTTAATACATTCTAAATAGCATGGTGAACTTAACAGATCAAGCTTTTCTTTATGTTCTAAAGTAGTTACTGTATAGCCTGTCCTGTTATAGGAAATCTTATAAAGACCTATTTCCTCAAAAATCATAAGGCATGTTCTCAGAAGGTCAGTACCAATTTTCCTGGATAGCCCATCTGAATATAAAAAATTTATCGGACTCCCACCATAACGGGAATGAAGTAATTTATAACACTTAATAAGGAGTGATCTATCAGGCATCCTGGAACAGATGATATTGAAAGCAACCTCTATATCCTCATCTGAAAAAACTAGATGAAGTTTCTTACATGTTGATAATCTTAAACTGAATTCATTCCATGTAGAAGGATAATACAATAAAATTATATTATCTAATATAAAAGAAAATTCATGAAGAAAATTAGAAGAACACACAAGATAATCAAAAGTGCCGGATTTAAATAATTTAAAAATATTTTTTTGTTCTTCAAAGATAATATTAGATAATAAAACTTCTACAGACAAACCAGGGAATTTACTTTCCAGTAAAATTTTAGTATTTAAACATGCTTCATCGTTCAGACAACATATGAGGGTTTTTCCTGTCAGTGTTTCAAACCAGTCCCCAGGAAATGAATTATAAGATATAATATCAGGCCTGCTAATTTCACCTGTTGATATGGTCATACAATATTTAGTTTTTAACATAGAATTCAATGTGCAAAATAAAAAGCCTCTTTCACTTGCAAAATCTTCTAATTGTATTAAAACATTACTGGAATAATCAAGTAAATTATCGTCAATCACTATAAGATCTATATTATGAAAAAATTGCTTATAAAACCATAAATAATCAAAAGTAGTTATGATTAAACAGGGGAAATCTAACTTCAAACTCTCCAATAAATTCTCTCTTTCAATAGCATTAATAGAACCATTCAATAAAAACACCTTTATCCCTTTAGTTGAGAAATATGTTCTTAAAAACTGATAATGTCTATCAGCTTCTACTCTTAAAGGATGAACTACAAGTAACCTCTTCTGTCTTTGATGAAGAGATATAAAAACCAGATTATGCAAAATCTTCATAAGGGTTTTAAAACTATGAAAAGATCCTATAATTTTTTCTTTCTCTAAAAATCTTTTTATAATGGACTTTTCATTCTCAGAAAGAACTGATTCCCTGAAAAACATATTTTTTCGATCTGCAGATGAAATAGATATATGGGCCGGTATGGCAGGATGAATATCCTTTACGGTTAATCTAAGAATAGGTTCATCTCTCCAGTAGTTAATATCAATAGAATAAACTATATCTATAAGAGAACCGGGTTTTATTAGTGAAGCATAAGTTTTTCCCATCATAAATCCAACTGCCTCATGAGTCACATCGCCCTGTCTTACTATAATTTTAAAGTGGTCTTCATCTTTTCCCATAAACCTGGTGTCAAGTATCTGAACACATCGAGAACAAAAAAGTGGAACAGGATTTTCAGTCCCAAAAGGTTCCATAGACTTAAAATATTCTGCTAATGCCATATCTATCTCAGAAAAAGATGCTACACCTTCAACATTAAGAGTTGGATAAAGTATATCCTCCTCAACATGTTCCTCTACATAATGTTCCAGTTTATTTATAAAAGACTCCAGATTAGAAACACGAAGAGAAAAACCACCTGCCAGAGCATGGCCACCAAACTTTGTAAGCATATCCTGACAGAAACTCAGAGATTCAAAAATTGAAAAACCTTCTATTCCCCTGGCTGAACCTTTGGCATCATCACCATTACTCATAATTAAATAAACAGGTCTGTAATATTTCTCAACAAGTTTAGAAGCAACTATACCAAGGACACCAACATGCCAGCCGGAAGAAGATAAAATAATAGGACTTTTACTGGTTTTAAACTCTCTCTTTTCCATAAGGGACATAACTTCATCCATTATTCTACCCTGGATAGATTTCCTGACTCTATTTCTATCTTCTGCAATAAAAGCCAGTTCTCTGGCTTTATCCAGGTCAAAAACAGAGAGAAGTTTTACTGCAAGAGAAGCATGATCCAGACGTCCCAGAGCATTTATCCTTGGTGCAATCTTAAATAAAACAGCATTTGTATCCAGTCTATCTATTGAAGATATATCCATGAGGGCTTTCAATCCCATACCGGGTAACCTGTTAAGTAAAGTCAGACCAAGAAAAGAAATAACTCTATTTTCTCTTATCATAGGAACAATATCAGCGATAGTTCCAAGAGCTGCCAGTCCGAGATAATCCTGCCATCGATTTTGAGGATAATATGCTGTAAGAGTCTGTATAAACTTTAAGACCACTCCTACACCGGCAAGATAAGGAAAAGGATAAGAAGAATTTTTCATTTTAGGGTTAATAAGAGCATAGGAACAGGGGATATTTTCATCATCAGGTTCATGATGATCTGTTATTATAACATCTATTCCAAGTTTTCTTGCATATTCTACTTCTTTTATATTTGTAGTTCCACAGTCAACTGTTATTATAAGTTTCACACCGGATAAGGCAAAATTATCGAGTGCACTCAAATTCAATCCATAACCCTCTTCAAGACGATGAGGCAGATAATAACATACATCACCTCCGATCTCTTTAAGAGCTTTATAAAGTATTGTAGTACCGGTGGTTCCATCTACATCGTAATCACCAAAAACCAGTATCTTCTCTCTCTTTTTTATGGCCCGGGAAACTCTTTCCAATCCTTTTTCCACATCAGGCAGTAGCCAGGGATCTTCTAAATCCTGAAGGGTAGGAGAAAAAAACTTTTTAGCCAGAATCGGAGTATTAATACCTCTATTACATAAAACCATTCCTACTAATCTTGGATAACCGGCATCCCTTAACAGAGAATAATCCTGTTTACTACCAGAAGATGCAAAAAACCATTTTTTTTTGAGCATATAAAAATCCTACAGACTCTTATATATTTACTAAACTATTCAGAAGAATTATTTTCAGATAGTGTCGTTACTGCAGAATCAGATTTCTCTTTTTTGGATTGACTCTTACTCTGCTTTTTTACCTTCTTTTTAGCTGATGCAAGTTGAGCCAGTCTTTCTTCTCTCTTCTGAGACTGTTTATCACTTAACCATTTCTCACATATAACTACAAAGGGACAGGCAATAAAAATTGAAGAATATGTACCGGCAGTTACTCCTATAATAAGTGCTATAGCAAAGATTTTTAGAGTCTCACCACCAAAGATCAAAAGAGCGAATAAACATATCTCTACTGTTAAAAGAGTATATATAGATCTGGTCATAGTCTGAAGGATACTTTTATTTATTAACTTTTCAAAGGTCATTGTCTTTAAAAGTAATTTATTCTCTCGAACACGGTCGAAAATAACAATAGTATCCATTACAGAATAACCTACTACTGTAAGAAGAGCTGCAAGAAATGGACTATCTACTTCAAGTCCCAGTAATGAATAAAGACCTACCATTACCATAACATCATGGAGAAGGGCTATATCTACAGCTATACCATAAAGTAAATTATTACTAAATCTGATAGTTATATAAATTAACTGTAAAACCAGAACTATCAGAAGAGCTATACCTGCATTGGTACTGACCTGTTTGCCGACAGTAGCTCCTATCCCTGCAGTACCAAGTCGTTCAAAATGTCCGATTTTGGATTCCAGCGTTCTATATACTTCCTGTATCTGTGTTTCCTCAAGATATTTTGCTCTGATTATAATAACTCTCATATCTGTCTGAGACTGTTGCACAAGACTGTGTGTCATATCTATATCACCAGAATCACTTTTAAATACAAGGCCGGTAAAGGCATCTCTTACCTGTTCTGATGTAACAGGCTTAGCAAACCTTATTTCACACTTTGTTCCCCCACTGAAATCCAGACCAAAATTTATTCCTTTTGTTGCCAGAGATACTATGCTAATTATTATTAAAATAGCTGAAAAAGCAAGAACATATTTTCTTTTTCCAATAATATCCCATTCTTTATCACGGAAGTTAAAAAAACTCATAATACCTCCTTATTATTCACCATAAAGCCATCTACTGCTTATTATTTTATTTTTAGCTATCAGGTCTATTAGAACTCTAGTAACAAATACAGCTGTAATAAGACTCACTGCCGTTCCAAGAGCCAGTGTAAGGCCAAAACCTTTAACTGAGCTTGAACCATAATAATACATAACTACAGCTCCTATAAAGGTTGTAACATGACTATCAAAGACAGCTGCCCAGGCACGATTAAAAGCTATTTTTATAGCGCTCATAATGGTTTTCCCCTCCCAGAGTTCTTCTCTGAGTCTTTCAAATATAAGCACATTTGCATCTACAGCCATACCTAATGACAGAATAAAACCTGCTATACCCGGTAAAGTCAGAACAAATCCATACTCAGTAAAACAGGCCAGAATTACCAGAGCATAAAATACAAGGGCTATATCAGCCATTAATCCGGGGACTCTGTACATAAATATCATAAAAACACATACTACAGCAAGACCTATTATACCGGCATGAAGACTTTTATCAAGCGATTCCTTACCAAGTGTAGGCCCTACAAGCTGATTTTCCACTATCTTAAGAGGTACAGGAAGAGCACCTGCCCTCAGGTACCTGGCAAGACTGAGGGCTTCTTCTTCGTTCTTCTTTATATTAGGACCTCCGCCCATAGTAATCTGTCCCATTCCATTGGGAATAACATTCTGAACAACAGGAGCACTTATCTGTTCTCCATCAAAATAAATGGCAATAGGCTTTTTAATATTTCTTTCTGTTATTTCTGCAAATTGTTTGGCACCTTCTGGTGTTAATTCAAAGGCCACATGAGCACCATTGGCAAATGAAGCCTGGGCATTTTTAATCTTATCACCTGTCATAACTGTTTTCCATCCACTGGGATCAGTTGTAGACTGTTCTTTAAATTCCAGAAAAGCTGATTTCTGTATTATTTCAATAGCAGCTTTTGGGTCTTGAACTTCAGGAAGATCAACTATAATAGAATTATCTCCCTGGGGTTGTATTATAGGTTCAAAAGTACCTAACTCATTAATACGCTTATCAAGAACCATTATTGTCTGATCAATAATCTGAGGCGTTATTACTTTTATACCAACTTCTTCATTGGGAAGAAGTTGGAGTCTCAGATGAGTTCCCGAACGAAGGTCAAGGCCCAATTTGATCCTTGTTCCCTGTTCTTTCACTTCATAATCAGCAATCTCACCTATATTCTTTTCAAAAATCTTTCTTATCTCTCCTCTCTCAGAAATAGAAATTTCACCACAGTTTATAGTTATCTTTAACAAATTCGCTGGATCATGAGAGATAAAACTATTAGAAAGATTATATTGTTCAAGAGCCCTTCGTAATTTATAATCCAGGGCAAGATTCTTTTCTATCTCTAAAGTTAAAGAATTTTCCTCAGGATTTACGGAGAAAGAATGAACTCTACCAAAAAAATCCTTAAAAGCAGTCTCAAGGGCTTTAGAATCAATATCAGCAAAGCTCTTTTTAAAATCTTTTATTGGATTAATAAAAACTTTTGCCGTAACATATTCAGGAGAACTATCATTTATATCACCCTGATTTTTATCTGTCTCCATACCAAAATTTTTCAAAATCTCGTCTATTTCCTCATAAGTCATAAAATTTACTTTTTTAAACTCCACTTCCAATGAAAAAGATTTATTTTTCACTGGCTGAAAAAACACAAAATAAACACATAAACAAGTTATTAAGAGGACAATAACTGTTTGCAGTGGAGTATCCCATCGCAAAAAATCCATACTTTACCTCCTGAAAATTAACATAATATAATATCAAAAAATAGAATGCCTTCTATTATATTATTTAATAGGATGATTTGTCAATATTATTATGATTGTGTTTTTTATGATAGATAAATTTACTCCTCTTAGAAATTAATAAATGTATCTCCTGAAGTGTAGAGCGTAATGTGTAATGAGTGAAATTCACCAATACTTTAAGATTTCGATTTTAATAATAAATTTTCTTTAACTTTTCCATCCAGGAAATATCTTATGATAAAAGTACTATCAAACATTGACATAAAGATTAAATATATTATATAATAATACAAATTAAATATAATAAAAATGTGAAGAAGCTCAAAAGCTTCTTTTTAATTTTTATATTATGGAAATATATTAAAAATTTCATTAATTGCATAAAATATATTAAAAAGTGAAGGAGCTCAATAACTTCTTTTTTTTTAATTATTCATTTATAGATACGGAGGATGTATAATGCAGCAAGATCAAATAGAAGATTTCTGTTTACGAAATCTAATGCAGTTTTTACCAAAAAAATCTATAAGAAAAATTTTGGAAGAAACTCTTTCTGATGCTGAAAGTGAAGGACATTTCAGACAAATGGCTCAGGCCGCCCTTGAAAATATACAGCAGGAAGTAAGCCTCATAAAAATATATCTTAAAGACGAAAATTAACAGAATATTATAAATTTATTAAAGAAAGTAGTGATAAATTGAGTGCATTTAAAGAAAACTGCCAGAAAGTTGAGAAATTTTTAATGGAAGGTTTTAAATATTCCTGTAGAAAGAGGGATATAAATTTTTTCACTATAAAAAAAGGTTCTACTATAGTACACGTTTTTATCCAGGATTATGATGAAAAAGACAGCCTGGTATGTTGCAGAGCATATGTTGTTTATGGAGCAGAACTTTCTTATAAACTCCTCAAACAACTTCTTCTTATGAATAGCGAAGATCTCAGATTTGGAAAATTTGGAATTGACAAAAACGGTTATATAATCCTGGATCAGGTAATGCTGGGGAATACTCTTGACAGAGAAGAACTAATGAGCACAGTAAAAGAAATATGTATGGTAGCAGATGAACTTGACAATGAACTGATAAACCAGTATGGAGGGAAAACAGCTCTTGAATGTTTTATTGAGGAAAATAAACAGTGAAGGGTAAAGGGTAAAGAGTATTTATTCAACATTTGCTATTTAGAAGGATATTTAATTAACAATAGAGAATTTAGCTAATTATACTCGTAAAATACTACAGCATTGGAGAGATAAATATGGGAGAAGAAATATTAATAGAATTGAAAAATAGGCTGGAACACTTACTGGCCAGATCCCCTCTGCCACTTCCTATTGAAATAAACAGAGAATTAAATATTCTCTATATGTTATATAACAAAAATCTTTTACCTCAGTCACTTGATAAACATCTTAAAGCAGCAATTAAAATAACCCGCCATGTAAATAATAAGATATTTACTCTATCAGCCATAAACGAGGCCTTTGCAAAAAATCTGCACTCCTATCTTCTCAGTACAGCAAGAGATATATTTGCAGTAATGGCTGTTATTGGAGCAAAAGAACAGGATAAGGAAGTAGAAACTACATTTCTGGAAGAAGGTCTCGCTTTACTTGCAAGCCAGGGTGCAGAGATATCACTTCTCGGAGCAGCTCATGCCCATAAGAAAGTTGAGATAGAGCATCTTGCTTATGAATTATATAATGATCTCTGGGATAGTGCTTTAAATAATAAAAAAATAAAAAACCTGACCTTAAAAGAAACAGAGGAACTTGCCAGTCAAATAGAGAGAATAATCGAATATATGAAAGATTCATCAAATCCATTCCTGTGTTGTATAGGAATATACAATATGCTCCTCTATACACATCTTATTAATTTACTTAAGAAAATCGAGAAAGTAATTGAAAAAGAAGAGTAAGGGCGTTAAAACGCCCTTACAATAAAACGTCCCTACTTGGGATAACAGACCTTATTCCTGCCTCCATTTTTGGCTTCATACACAGCAGAATCAGCCTTTTTTATAAGCTCTATTTTATTAGTAGCATCTTCTGGATAACTGGCAACACCAATACTGGCAGTAATCTTTACTTCTCGCTGGTTAAGGCGTAACTGAATCGCCTGTCTTATTCTTTCTGCCGTATTAATTGCTGTTTTCTTATCAGCTTCCACAAGTATAAGAGAAAATTCATCTCCACCATATCTACAAACTATATCAGTATCCCGGACATAGCTTTTTAATAATTTACAGATTTCTTTTAACAACTGATCTCCTTCTGGATGACCATAAGAATCATTATATTCTTTAAAATGATCTGTATCTACCATAATCATAGCCATAGTAGTCTTATATCTTTGAGCTTTCTGGATTTCTTCTTCAATTTTCTCCTGAAAATATCTATGTGTATAAAGACCTGTAAGACCATCTGTAGTAGCCATATTATGAGTCTTTTCATAAAGTTGAGCATTAGTAACAGATATAGCTGCCTGGTTTGCAAGTGTACTGAGAAGATTTAAATCATCCTGTGTGTAAGTATTAGATTTTTGCTCTCCTACATATATAACACCTATACATTCATCTTTACTCAACAGAGGAACTGCCATTTCAGAACGCTCATATCTTATCATAGGAGGAGGGATCGTTTGAGATTCTGTATCAGGTATAAGATGAGATTTTTTCTCAGAAGCAACCCATCCCACTATGGTTTCCTTAGAAGATATAGGAAAAGTCTTAACAGTAAGAACATATTCAGTATAGGGGCCAAAAACCGTCTCGGCCACTAACTGGGACTCTCCTTCCACTTCTTTAACGAGAAAAATTATACAGGTCTGGCACTTCACTAATTGCTTTATCATTTTTTTGATTACTTCATAGGTATCCTCTAATTTAAGACTTTTACCTAATTCCTGACTGGTCTGTAATAATATTTCCAGTTCCCTGTGTTTTTTTTCTATTTCTTTTCTGACCTGCTCGGTTTTTACTACAACAGCTTCAACTTCTTTATCTGCTGCTGATTGAACAACTGCAGGCATATTGGAAATATATCCCTGTAATTTAATAGCATTATAAATTCTTTGCAGTAAATAAAGCGGCAAAATTATAAATATAGACGAAACAGGACTAAGACGATAAAATATAGCGATACACGCGCCTACAGGTAATATACTTATATAATAAGGCCAGATTTCAAGCCAGTGCCATTCCCATACATGTCTGAAGTTTAACTCCTCAAGAGTGGATACATAGAGAGAAGAAAAAACTGTATCCACCATCATATAAACCAGTGCAGAAAGAAAAATAGCCAGAATACTCCAGATTGAATTTAAAAAGAAACCTGTATTACTATCTTTATGAATATTAAAAAAGACTAAACCTGCAAGAAAAATACATACAACACTTTGCCCTGTTCTATATACAAGTTCTCTACGATTGGCTCCACTTATTATAGAAACTACAACTACTGAAATAAAAGCCACTAAAATAGCAACTTCTTTACCAAAAAGCAACATACAGGCAAAAAATATAGCGCCATTTACAGTAAGTTGTCCATGCTGAGGCATTTCAACAGAATAATAAGTACAAATTAAAGCAATAGCCAGAAGAATAATTACAGTTATTATATCAACTACATGGTTAATATAATCTAAGAAAATATTTACTGTAACATAATAAGCAGAATAACAAAAACCGCTTATACCTAATAATCCCAGTAAAATAACTAAAATAATATTTTTAGAATATTTCATAAAAAAATCCTGTTACTATTTTTTTAATAAAGAACTATAAACATCTATAATCTGTCGGGTAGTAGTATTTATAGAATATCTTTCCACTTTTTTTCTGGCATTCTGTATAATACTATATCTTTTAAATTTATCCTTTAATAATAATAAAACTGCTTCTGAAAAATCCTTAACATTTTCTCTGCATAATAAACCATCAATTCCCGATATTATTGTATCTTTATAACCAATAGAACTTATTGCTACTACCGGTAAACCACAGGTCATAGCTTCCAGTAAAACTATTGGGTGAACTTCTGTTGTAGATGCACTGACAAATACATCTGCTGCTCCATAATAATCTCCTATATCTTCATGTTTTATTTGTCCTGTTAAAATAACTTTTTCGGTAAATTTTGATGTCTTTGTAATGAGTCTTTTACTCTCAGGCCCATCTCCTACTAACATAAGCTTTACAGAAGGAAATTGCTCTAAAATATATTCAAAACATTCAAGAAGAAAATCTAAATTCTTCTCTTTTGCAAGCCTTCCAACAAATATTAACAATTTATCTTCCGGGGAAATAGAATAAATTTCTCTCACTCTCTTACCATTTAACTTATTAAATTGCTCGAGTTTTATACCATTAGGTATGACTCTTATATTTCCAGATATTCCGGAATGTTCAAGCTGTTCTTTTCTCGACTCTGCAGGTATAATTAATACATCACAGTTACTGGCAAAATCCTTTAGAGCCCATAAAGTTAATTTTTTTATAAAATATCTATTAAAAGGAATATAATGAATATAGCTCTCATATTGTGTATGGAAGGTTCCAACTAAAGGAATTTTCAACCTCCTGGCAAAATACAATCCCAATCTCCCAAGTAAAAAAGGATGATGACAGTGTATAATATCTAAGGAAAGGTTGTTAATTGTATTAAATATACTCCTCGAATAAGGTATACTTACGGGGTAATTGACTTTTTTTGATAAAATTATAGATTTAAATCTGTATATATTACTGCAATCATCTTTATAACCCGGATACCCGGGGGCAAATATATAAATTTTATGATTTAATGAAAGGAGATTCATATGAAGATTCTCAATAGCATTAACTACACCATTGACTACAGGTGTATAAGCATCTGTAAATATCCCTATATTCAAAAGCCTCTCCTGTTCCATAAATATTATACCCAAAATTTTCTAAAGCAGTCTAAAAAATTCCTTTCTGAAGATAAATAATTAATTTTTCACCTCTTTGAAAACCCTGGGATGAATATCATCTGCCTCATTTACAGTAAGACGTTCCTGTTTCCTTGGTTGATTAATATCAACCATATAAAGTTCCGAATTTCCATCCCTGTTAGATTGAAATACAACATGTTTGCTATCAGCTGTAAATGATGGGTACAGGTCATCTGTATTATTAAATGTGAGCCTTACAGCATTATCTTCCTTACCATCATAATCCATAACATATATCTCCCAGTTTCCATCCCTGTTAGAAGCAAAAGCTATCTTTTTCCCATCAGGCGATACGCAGGGATAAGCTTCATTGGAAGCACTGAAAGTTATTTGTTCAACATCTGATCCATCAACATTCATAGTATATATATCAAGATTGCCATTTCTATTGGATACAAATATCACTTTCTCCTTAATGGGAATTGGAGTAGGTGGTACACGGGTTGGAGTAGGTTTGGGAGGTACAGGAGTAAGAGTGGGTAATACTGGTGTAGTAACAGGCGTTTCCATTACAGGTGTTTCTTTAACACCAGCAGTTTCTTCAGGAACAGGTGTGGAAACAGTGGTTATTTCGTCAGGCAAAGTCGGAGATACTACAGGAGTAACTTCAGGACTTTCTGTAGGTGAAACTGTGGGAGAAGGAATAGGTATTTGCGTGGGCGCAGGTGGTGTTTTCGTTGGCACAACGGCAACTACGGTAAGATCTTTTCTACTTAACGTACCATCCTGAGCTATGGTAATCATAAAATGTACCGATGTTTTTTTAAATTCCTGATGTTCCCATATCAATTCTCCATTTTTCATTCCATAGACATCATAACTCGTCATAACTCCCTCAGCATCCCAGATAGTTTTTTCAACTGCGCTGACACCCCAGGCTTTAGTTCTTAATATTTGGGTTCTATCCTGCGCATTTGGACCTCCGATTCCATCCTTATTTCCGAGTTTTTTCATTATAGTCTGGTATTCATGCTGAATCATTTCTGCCGTATAATCTTTCATATCAAGGGAAACCTGGGCATTAAGAGAATGAATCAAAATTATAGTAAATAAAAGTACTATAAAAGGGAGAAATACTTTGCTAATACTAAATTGTTTTTTCATAGTTTTTCTTTTAATTACCTCCTTAAAGTTTTGTTATATTTCTTACAGTCAAAATCAATATCACAGAATTAGATATATCCTCATAATACTCCGATTTTCCAACAACTTTTACTTTTACACCGGTATATTTATCAAAATCTATCTCAGCATTCGGACTACGGAGAACACATAGTATATTTTCCATACTGTCTACAAGTTGATGAGTTCCAAATTCAGGAACAGAACATTCCTGAATAGTTCCAGTAAGGGTTATCTCTCTGGCTATTCGAATCTGTGACTTCTGAGAACCCAGAGTAGTAAGCTCTCCCCTATCTGTATAAAACTTTCTGAATTCTAAATCTGTATTACCAGCTATAAGAGCAATAAAATCAAATTGCTGTTCAATTCTGCCTTCCTTATCATAAACCCTTGGAGGTTGTTCAGATACCAGGCGCAATAATTTGGAATCATAATTGTGAAGCTGCCATCTATAACCTTCAATGGAGGAAGCAATAAGCTTAAGACTAAAAGATTCTCCTTCTACCACATCTATAAATGATGGTAGACTAATCCGTTGTTCAGGAATATAATCAGCATTGTTAGTTACAGAAGTATTGCTATTAAAAGGCTGTACCGCATTACTGTAAAGAACAATTCGAACATTCTTTATTAAAAAATTATCACAACCCTCATCTGTGAGACCTTTATCAGCTTCTATAACCAGTGTGTTTTCACCTATCTGTAACATTGAAACAGGTATTTTAACCACTGAAGGAACAAAGGTCATACCTCCATCAGGATAAAGGGCACCAACTTTTTTACCATTAATCTCCACATAATTCTTAGCTGAATTAACGCCGAGTACTTCAAGACATAATTCTGCACTTACAGGAGAAAAAGGCACATTGAAAGTTGTTTCAAATTCTGTATCCTGTGGATCAGGCCACCAGGAAGGTCTATTCGGCTCTTCTAAACGTTTTCTATTACCTAAAGCCATAGTTTCTTTAGCAATATGTATAATAAAACTCTGACTTTGAGGCCAGACTATTTCGAAAGAAATTATAAAGATACATAAAATCAAAAAATAACTTTTTAGCTTCATCAAAAACCTTCTTTCTTACAAACCAGGAAGTCGCAATACGTGATGCGTAATGTATAGCTTATGGTTGAGAGTTTATAGTTGGGAGTTGGTTATTAAACCTTAAACTTTCTAACCCCCCAACCCTGAACTTTAAACATAAACTTCTTCTCACCCTTCACTTCTCACTTAAATAATAAATAGTCATTAGGATTATAACACAACTATTATAAATATATCAATCAATTAATCAATTTTTTTTATCCTCTATCTACAATTGACCTTATGACCTATATAATGATATAATACTTCTTATAGTTTTTCAAGAAAGTTTATTCGTTATATAATTTTTAGCAGTCAGTTCTAAGGACTAAAAAAGCTAAAAGCTAATTACTAATTTTTTAGAAAGGAAAATTTATGACAATACTGGTAATATGTTCAGGTGGAATGTCAACAAGTATGCTTGTAAAATCAATGAGGAAAGCCTCAGAAGAATTAAAGAAAGAAATAATTATAGAATCTGCAGGTGTATCAGCACTTAAAAACTTAATCAAAGACTGTGATATAGTATTAGTTGCACCTCAGATAAAACACAGAATTACAGAAATAAATAATATAGCAAACAATAAGCCAGTTATTCTTATAGACCATAAAATTTATGGACTTATAGACGGCAAAGGGGCACTGAAACAGGCTATGAATGAATTACCAGGAGGTTAATTGTAATGAAAGAACTATTGGATATCTTATTAGAAGAATTAAAAGACGAAAATTCATATATACGGCAAAACGCAGCAAGAAAACTTGGAAAATTAGGGAATAAAAAAGCTGTAAAATATCTTAAAGATACCCTTGAGGATCAAAACAAAGATGTAAGGCTAAAAGCCGTAATAGCTCTCGGAGAAATAGGAGGAGCAGAAGCTCCGAAAGCCTTACTAAAAGCCATAAAAGACAAAGATATAAATGTAAAAAGAGAGGCTGTAAATTCCCTGGGTAAAATAGGAGATTTTAATACTATTCGCTCTTTAGAAACACTTGTAAACGAAAAAGACATAAAAATAAATATAATACAGGCTCTCGGACAAATAGGCTATACAAAACCACTCTTCGATATAATTTTTCAAGAAGATAATGAATTTTCAGACCAGGCTGCAAGTATGTTAGGACAGATATGTAACAAAACTGATATACCATATCTCATAAAGGCTCTAAGTTCTCCTAGCTGGAATATCCGGGCAGGAGCGATAGAAGCCCTTGGAAGGCTGAGACATTCTGATAGTCTTGAAAAAGTAGCAAAATTTCTGGAAGATGCAAATGATAATGTTAGAAGTCAGGTAGCCAGGGCTCTTGGAAAAATGGGAGATGAAAGATCCATTCCATATCTTATAAAAGCATTAAAAGACAGGTACTGGGATGTAAGAAGAAATGCAGCAGAATCTCTGGGTAACATGGAAAGTGAAGAATCTATTGACTCTCTCATTGAAGCTTTAAAAGATGAAAATGCAGGGGTCAGAAATAATGTTGTCGAAGCACTCGGTAAAATAAAAACAAAAAAATCTATTCTGCCATTACTTAATACACTTAAAGATCAGGATCCAACTGTAAGAGGTAACGCAGCAAAATCACTGGGGCTACTGGGCTACTTAGAAGTTAAAGAAGGTCTGGAAAAAGCTCTACACGAAGAGCAGGATCCCTGGGTAAAAAGATATTTAGATGAAGCTATAAGTTATTTACAATTAGAACCTGAAACAATAAAAAAGAAAAAAATACTTCTTGTAGATGATGATAAATTTATTGTTAAACTACTTAAAATAACACTCCAGGAAGATTATGAGACAAATGTAGCATATAATGGAGAAGAAGCTGTACTGAGGGCAAAAATAGAAAGACCTGATCTTATATTACTTGATATAATGATGCCTAAGATGGATGGATTCGAAGTAACTCAGACATTAAAAATGGATAACACTACACGTTTTATTCCTATAATAATAGTTTCAGCGAAATCTCAGGATAAAGATTTAGAAAATATAAAAAAACTGGGTGTAGCCGGTTATATAAGAAAACCTTTTAATACTATAAAATTATTACAAATGATAGAAGAAGTTTTAAAAGTAAGTGAACAGTAAACAGATCAGTTCCCTTCTTTATTAATATTCACTGATCAGTATCCACTGTTCACTAAAATAAGGAGACCCATGAAAAAGAAACTAATTTTACTTTTTTTACTCATTTATATAGCTCTCACTTCTTCAGGAGTGGATGGAGAAATAGGAATGAGTGATTATTCTTTGAAAAATAAAAGATATTTAGCTCATAAACATAAAATATATAAGGAATCAATTTTAAATAGAGCTATTAAAGATGAAGTACATATGAAAATGGACATAATAGAAAATTTCCCTTACCTGTATTCTTTACCTGCCCTTCCAATAATTCCACCAGGAGGGAGAGTAATAAAAATTGGACTTTATCAAAATTTAAAAGAAGTCTATATCAGCTGTAATGGAAATTACTCTATATATAGTAGCAGTGGGAAAATAATTATAGACGAAAATCAAGTATTATCTATAAAAATACCCATGGGAATAATACCTTCCAGAGAAATTAAAAAATCAGGTGAAATAATTAAAATAAAACCACAAAAAATGGGTAATATATTAAATCTTATCATAAAAAATACTGATTATTCTTACAGAGTAATAAGCTTTAGAGGTAACTTTAACATTTTTCTTAATTCCAGAGGATTTCTTACTGTAATAAATGAATTAAGTCTGAATGAATATCTGGCCGGAGTAGTGCCCAATGAAATGCCATCAAGTTTTCCTTTAGAAGCTCTGAAAGCTCAGTCTATAGTAGCAAGAACATATACACTCACACATCTCGGAAAACACAAAGAAGAAGGTTTTGATCTCTGTTCTACAGTCCACTGTCAGGTTTATGGAGGACTCAATACAGAAACAATTACAACAAACCAGGCAGTTAGAGAAACTACACATAAAATGGTATTTTATGGGGATAATCTGGCTGATACAGTATATCACTCTACCTGTGGAGGGTTAACTGCAAATGTAGAAAACGTCTGGCAATTACCTCCTGTAGATTATTTAAAATCTGTACCGACACAGGATTCATATAATACATTTCAATCTGAAGAAGATTTCAAAGAATTTATAAATAACCCTGTTGAATCTTTTTGCCAGGAATCCAGGTTATTCCGATGGGAAAAAAGTTATACCAGAGAAGATTTACAAAATCTACTTTCAGAAAGTTTGCCCATAATACTTAATTACCAGGCTCAGTTAGGAGATCTTATAGACATATCCATAGAAAGAAGAAGTGAGGATGGTAGAGCACAAACATTATTAATAAAAGGATCTCTTGGAGAATACAGAGTAAAAAAAGATAAGATAAGATGGATTACCAGCAAAGGTAAAATAAATAAAGATGCCTTACCGAGCACATTATTTTATATAGATAAACCGGAAGAAAATATAATTTGTTTCAAAGGAGGAGGATGGGGACACGGTATAGGACTCTGCCAGTTTTGTGCAAAAGGGATGGCCCTCAGGGGAATGAATGCAGAAGAAATAATAGAGTACTTTTATCCTGGCTGTACCCTGGAAGTTCCAGATGAGAAATGTGAGGTGAAAAGGGAAAAGGGAAATGGGAGAAGTGAGAAGTGAGAAGTATAATAAATGCTCCTTACCCTTCACATCTCACACTTCACCTCTCATCTTTCACCTATCACTCTTCACCTCTCACTTCTCACCAGATTAATGGAATGCCCAAGATGTAGAAGTAAAATTCCTCAGGGATCAGTAAACTATCCTGAATGTGGGAAGCCACTGGCTACATTTCCTATAAATGAGATACAAAAACAACAGGCAGGTTTTAACCCTATGTGGTTTATATATGGCGGATGTGGATGCGTCTTTCTTATAGGGGTTCTGATACTCTTATTATTAATACTCGGTATTCTCATAGTACCACCATTGTAAATATATGAAAAATTATCTTCAGTTAATAGAGCAACGATTAATACCACCTCTTACAAAACTTTCAGAACAAAAACATCTCAGATCCGTTAGAGACGGAATAATATCTGTCCTCCCCCTCATACTTACAGGAAGTTTTTTTCTTATGCTTGGCCAGCTTCCCCTGGATTTTCTCAAAAACCCACAATACCCTTCATGGATTATAAATAGTATAACCTTTTATGATGCAAATCTGGTACCAAAACTACTTATACCTTACCGTTTGACTATGGGGCTTATGGCTCTATATGCCGCCTTTGGTATTGCCTATAACCTCGGTAAAACTTATGAATTAGACGGTTTATCAGTGGGTATATTATCAACATCTTCTTTCCTCCTTACAATTTTACCGGTAAAAGCCATTGTAACAAATGAAAAAGCTGAATGGGTAATACCAATAGATAAACTGGGAGGCAAAGGGCTTTTTGTTGCTATACTCTGTGCTTTTATTACAGTTGAAATAACGCGATTTTTACTCGCGAAAAAACTATCCTTTTCTATGCCTGAAGGAGTTCCACCGGCAGTAATAAACGCTTTCACATCACTTGTACCGGGTATTGTAGTTCTGACTGTAATATGGGTTCTACAATTGACAGTAGATATACATACTCTTTTAGGATGGATCCTGAGTCCTCTCGTTAAAACCGGCGATGGATTTGTAGCTATAATACTCATAAATCTTCTTTTGCATTTAATATGGATTACCGGAATTCATGGTGCATCAGTAATCAATGCTGTGGCTTTCCCTTTTTGGATGCAATTCCTGGAAGAAAATGCTGCTGCCCATGCATCGGGAACTCTCTTACCTCATATTACATCACTACCTTTTTACCAGTGGTTTATCTGGATAGGTGGTAGTGGAACAACTCTTTCACTCATTATAATGATGGTATTTTCCAGATCAGCTTATTTAAAAAAGCTCGGAAGAATATCCATATTACCATCTATATTTAATATAAATGAACCAATTATATTTGGCCTCCCTGTAGTTATGAATCCTGTTATTGCCATACCATTTGTAATTGCACCAATAGTTTCGGGAATTATAGCTTTTATAGCAGTAAAAACAGGACTGGTTCAATCACCTTATATTATGGTTCCATGGACATTACCCGCTCCAATAGGGGCACTTGCTTCCACGGGCTTTGACTGGCGTGCCCTTATGCTGGTAATTATTAATATAATTATAAGTGGTTTAATTTATTATCCATTTTTTAAGTCTATAGAAAGAAAAACAATTGAAAAAGAAAATTCTTCGGAGGTATAAACATGGAATTGTCAGAAGAACAAACAATATTTCAAATAATACTTCACAGTGGAAATTCCAGAGCAGAAAGTTATAAAGCCATTAAAGAAGCAAGGGAAGGTAATTTTACTCTGGCCCAGGAAGCACTGGAGAAATCCAGAGAAGAACTTGATAGAGCACATAAAATACATAGAGAAATACTGGAAGATACAGAAAAAATCACATCTTCTCCGGCACTTCTTATGGTACATGGAGAAGACCACCTTATGATAGCAATGGCTGAAAATACCCTTATCTCTGAAATGCTTGAACAGTTTAAATTAATTCATAAGCTTAGCGTAAGAATCGAGGAATTAGAAAAACATGTCAGAAGAGATTAAAATAGCTGTAATAGGCGGTGGAAGTACCTACACACCTGAACTGGTAGATTGTTTTATTCAGAATTATAGAGATGTACCTACAGAAGAAATATATCTTATGGATACAGACAGAGAAAAATTATCTATAATAACAGGCCTTGTACAAAGAATGGTAAAATCCAGAGGAATTCCCATAAAAATAAATACAGGAACATCCCTGGAGGAAGCCCTGAAAAATTCAATGTTTGTAATACTCCAGATAAGAGTGGAAGGGCTTTCTGCAAGATATAGAGATGAAACGATTCCTCTGGAATTCGGCTGTATTGGCCAGGAAACTACAGGGGCAGGAGGTTTTTCCTGTGCTCTCAGGACTATACCTGTAATACTTGATATATGCAAGGAAGCTGAAAAATACTGTCCCCGTGCATGGTTAATAAATTTCACAAATCCTTCCGGCATAATTACTGAGGCTATAAGCAAATATTCCTCAATGAAAGTAATAGGACTCTGCAATATACCGGTTTTCATAAAAAAGAAAATCTCCGAAGCAATGGACATTCAGGAAGAATTTATTAAACTGAATTATATCGGTCTTAATCATCTTTCCTGGATTACTGATATAAGAATAAGAGGAAAAGGAAAGATAAAAAATTTTACTGAAATAAAAATAAAACTGGCAAATCTACCGGAATTCCCTGTCCATCAAGAGATTATAAAAAGCACGGGATTTCTTCCATCGCCATATCTAAAATATTATTATCACCATGATAAAATCCTGAAAGAACAGTTAAAAGCCAGTAAAACCAGAGCAGAAGAGGTCATGGAAATAGAAAAAGAACTTCTGGAACTTTATTCAAATCCTCTCCTTTCAAAAAAACCGCGGGAATTAGAAAAAAGAGGAGGGGCTTGTTATTCAAGAGCTGCTTTCAGTATTATTTCTTCAATAATAAATAATAAAGGAGAAGAATATACAATAAATATACCAAATTCCAATATTTTTACCGACTTACCTTCTCAGGCAGTTATAGAGACCCCTGTAAGATTATATAAAAATAATTATAAGGTATCTAAGGGAAAAATATTACCTCTGGAAATAAAAGGCCTCATAGAGAGTGTTAAATCTTATGAGACTCTTACAGTAGAAGCAGCTGTAAAATCATCCTGTAAAACTGCCTTAATGGCTTTAATGGCCCATCCACTTATAGGACAGTATGAAAAAGCTTCTCCTCTGCTGGAAGCTATAATTAAAAAAAATAATTTTTATCTGAAATAAAAAGGAGGTCAGGGTAATGAAAGAAAAAGAGAAAGAAAAAGAAAAGAAAGAGAAAGAAAAAGAAAAAGAACATAGTATCAAAGAAAATAAAATAAAAGGTGATGTGGAAATTAAACAAAATAATCCACCTGTTAAAATGGACTTAATAGGCTTTGGAAGTTTTGATATACCACTATAAAACATTTTTGCAAAAAAAGAAGGAGGTTGAAACTGAATAAAGAATTTAATTATACTTATAAACTTTCAAAAGAGGTGACTATATTTGGACAACAATAGAAGAGTAGTTGTTACAGGCATCGGGCCGATATGTTGTAATGGTATAGGTAAAGAAGTATACTGGAAAAGTCTAATAGAAGGTAAATCTAATATTGACCGTATTACATTATTTGATCCTACACCTTTTCCAAGTAAAGTGGCAGGTGA
>JAKJGF010000024.1 GCA_022704525.1 Bacillota bacterium
CTTGCTGCATTTAAGTTGCCACTTAAAACCAGATTTGTAGCAAGAGAAAAGTAGGGTGGTGTGTTATGAAAAATAAACAGTTCAGAGAAAAACTTAGAGAATCTCATAACCTGGAACTTGAACAGATGCTTAATGATCATAAAGAGGAGTTATTCAGTTTGAGATTTCAGGTTGCTACGGGACATTTAGAAGATACCAGCAGAGTGAAGGCAGTTAAAAAGACTATAGCAAAAATTAAAACAATTCTGAGAGCCAGAGAATTGCAAATTGAAGAGACACCTACAAGTGTAGCTTAATCTAAGGAGGTATTCTGGAATGAAGGATGTCAGGAGAAAGATGCGTTTTGGGAAGGTTACAAGTAATAAAATGGATAAGACAGTTGTAGTTATGTCTGAATCTTTAATTCCACATCCTATATATAAAAAGAGGATTAAAAGGAGTAAAAAATTCAAAGCCCATGATGAGGGTAATCTGTGTAATATAGGGGATATGGTTAAAATAGAAGAAACTCGTCCTTTAAGTAAAACCAAATGCTGGCGAGTTGTTGAAATAGTTGAGAAAGCTAAATAGTTCAATTTATTATTAATGTAGAATGGTAGGAGGAGTTTGGTATGATACAACCAATGACTAGATTGAATGTAGCTGATAATTCAGGCGCACGTGTTATAATGTGTATCGGTATTCCCAAGAACTCCCTTCATCGCTATGCAGGTGTGGGTGATGTAATTACAGCTTCTGTAAAAGAAGCAATTCCCGGCGCGGGTGTTAAGAAGAAAGATGTTGTTAAAGCCGTTATTGTCAGAACTAAGAAGAAATATCGTCGTGAAGATGGATCCTATATTAGATTTGATGATAATGCTGCTGTAATAGTAGATCATCAGATGAATCCCAAGGGAACCAGAATTTTCGGCCCTGTTGCTAGAGAATTAAGGGCCAAAGAGTTTATGAAGATTGTTTCTCTAGCTCCAGAAGTTCTTTGATTGGAAAGAGGGGAATATTCTTGAAACAGCATGTAAAAAAAGGTGATATGGTTATTGTTATAGCTGGTGATGATAAAGGAAAAAAGGGGAAAATCCTTAAAGTTTTCCCCGGAGAGCAGAGAGTTTTAGTGGAAGGACTGAATATAGTAAAAAGACATGTTAAAGCTCGCCCTCCCAAGATACCACAGGGTGGTATCTTGGAGGAATCTGCTCCTATGCATATCTCCAATGTGAAGTTAGTTAAAACTGAAAGCTAAGGAGATAATTAAGGAGGCTTATTTATGACGAGATTAAAAGAAAAATATCAAAAAGAAGTAGTACCGGCTCTTATGAAGACTTTTTCTTATAAAAATATTATGCAGGTTCCTCGTCTGCATAAAATAGTACTGAATATGGGGATAGGAGAAGCAATTCAAACTCCAAAGCTCCTGGATGCAGCTGTTCAGGAATTATCTCTTATTGCAGCTCAACGCCCTGTAGTTTGCAAGGCGAAAAAATCAGTTTCAGCATTTAAATTAAGAGAAGGTATGTCTATAGGATGCAAGGTTACTTTAAGGGGAGAGCGGATGGAAGCCTTCCTTGATAAGTTAATTAATATTGCCTTGCCACGTATCAGAGATTTTCGTGGACTTTCTTCGAAATCTTTTGATGGACGTGGAAATTATTCTCTCGGTATCCGTGATCATCTGATTTTTCCTGAGTTAGAATATGATAAGGTCGAAAAATCAAGAGGTCTGGATATAACAATAGTTACTACTGCTAAAACAGATGAGGAAGCGAGGGAATTCCTGAAGCTTTTAGGAGTTCCTATAAAGGAAAATTAATCATTAAAGAAGGCAGGTGAAACTGGTTTTAGTGAAAATCTAAAATCAGAGAAGGTTTGGCTAAAACGTCATTAATTGAAAAATGGAAAAGAACCCCCAGGTTTAAAGTTAGAAAATATAACCGTTGCAGGGAATGTGGAAGATCGAGAGGATATCACAGAAAATTCCATCTCTGTCGTATATGTCTTCGTTTACTTGCTCACAGGGGTTTATTGCCGGGTGTTACAAAATCAAGCTGGTAATTTTTTAGTAGCTAGGAGGTGTTGTTTATGGCCATAACTGATCCAATTGCAGATATGCTGACTCGTATGAGAAATGCCAATTCTGCCGGTCACTTACAGGTTGATATTCCAGCTTCAAAGTTAAAGTTAAAAATAGCTAAAGTACTTCGAGAAGAAGGCTTTATAAAGGATTATTATTTTATCAGAAGTGGGCCTCAGGGAATAATAAGGGTTTTTCTTAAATATTCTCCTGAAGGAGATAAGGTTATTAGCAATCTCAGACGTGTTAGTAAACCAGGTCTGAGGTTATATAAGAAATGTAAGAATATAAAGAAAATAATAGGCGGTATGGGAATAGCTATAGTTTCTACTTCCAGGGGAGTTATGACCGATAGTAAGGCTCGCAGTTTAGGAGTTGGTGGAGAAGTATTATGTTATGTCTGGTAGATTATTTAGTTAAGGAGGGGGTATTGTGTCACGAATAGGAAAAGCACCCATAGCTATGCCTGAAGAAGTCAGAGTTACTCTTAAGGAAGATAATACTGTTGTAATTGAGGGACCCAAAGGAAAACTCTCTCATAAAGTACCTGAAAATATAGGAGTATTAATTGAAAATAAATCAATACTTGTACAACGTGCTTCTGAGGAAAAGAATATAAGGGCCTTACATGGCCTTACCAGGAGATTACTTTCCAATATGGTAGAAGGTGTGACTCTGGGATTTCAAAAAACTCTTTTAATAAAAGGTGTGGGATATAGAGTTAGAAAAAGTGGTACCAAGCTTCTTCTGTCTATTGGTTATTCTCATACAGTAGAGATAAATCCTCTTCCTGGTATAGAACTTGATGTTGATGGTACAACAACAATAATTGTCCGTGGAATTGATAAAGTTGTAGTGGGGCAGATGGCTGCTAACATCAAGAATATTAGACCACCGGACCCTTATAAACAGAAAGGTATTATGTATGATGGTGAAAGACTTAAAAAGAAGATGGGTAAAGCAGGAAAAGTGGGTAAATAGCTAAGGGTTTAGGAGGAGTGAGGAAATTGATTACATTAAGATCCAGAAATAAAGAAAGAGATAAAAGACATCTTAGAATCAGGAAAAAAGTTATTGGGAACTCCGGACGTCCCAGACTGTGTGTTTTCAGGAGTCTGGAGCATATATATGCTCAGATTATAGATGACTCCAGGGGAGAAACTCTGGTATCTGCATCATCTCTTGATAAGGATGTTAAGGAAAAAGTTAAAGAACTTGAGGGTAAAAAGGAAGTTGCAAAAATGGTTGGCAACTTAATTGCCAGACGGGCGGCAGAGAAAAATATAACCCTCGTTGTTTTTGATAGAGGCGGTTATAAATATCATGGAAGGGTTAAAAATTTAGGAGATGGTGCCAGAGAAGGTGGATTGATTTTCTAGAGAATTTAAAAGAAAGGAGGATTGGTTTAGCCAAAGCTTATCTCATATGAACGATAAAAAGAAATTTGAGAATATAAAAGAAGAAAGTGAATTTACTGAAACTGTTATAAGGGTAAACAGGGTATCCAAAGTTGTTAAAGGTGGTAAGAGGTTTAATTTCAGTGCTTTAGTTGCAGTAGGTAACGGAAAAGGCAAGGTTGGACTTGGACTTGGCAAAGCTGCAGGCGTTCCTGAAGCAATCAGGAAAGCTGTGGAGGATGCCAAGAAGAATATGGTTGATGTACCAATAAAAAATGGTACTATTCCTCATGAAATTCAGGCCAAATTCAGTGCAGGAGTTGTTCTGCTTAAACCGGCAGGCCCCGGTACAGGTGTTATTGCCGGAGGTGCAGTAAGAGCTCTTGTGGAATTGGCAGGTATAAAGAATATATTGACTAAATCTCTGGGGTCTTCTAACGCTCTCAATATGGCTAAAGCTACGGTAAAGTGCTTACAGGAATTGGAGCTTGAAATGAATGTATCTAAGCTTAGAGGCAGAACAGGAGAAGAAACTGTACAGGCTTAGGAGGTTTTAGTAAAATTTTAATGTAAAGGAGGGCTGGCAGGACGACTGAACGTAGGGTTGTCTGCAGTGATTTATGAAGTTATGTGATCTTCGACCGGCTGAAGGCTCAACAAAAAAGAGGAAGAGAAAAGGTCGTGGACATGGAAGTGGCCTTGTTAAGACTGCTGGCCGTGGAAGTAAAGGACAGCGATCCCGATCTGGTGGCACAAAAGGGGTACAGTTTGAGGGAGGTCAGACACCATGGTACAGGAGGCTACCACATTTAAGAGGTATATCAAATCGTAGCAGACCTATAGCAATATTTCGTAAAGAATACGAAATAGTTAATGTTACAAAGTTAAATCAATTTGAGGAAAACAGTATAATTACACCGGATGAATTAATTGAAGCCGGTTTAATTAGGAAAAGTAAATGTGGTGTCAAAATTCTGGGACAGGGTGAGTTAAAAAAGCCATTGACTGTAAAGGCTCATAAATTTTCCAGATCTGCTCTCGAAAAGATTGGTGCCATAGGTGGGAAGGCTGAGGTGATTTAATTGCTATCGGCTTTAATCAGTGCATTTAAAGTTCCTGATATAAGAAAACGAATATTATTTGTTTTTGCAGGATTTGCAGTATTTATATTTACTGTTCATGTAACAGTCCCCGGTATTAATAGAGAGCTGTGGGAGCATCTTCTTAGTAGAGGTAATCTCGGGGGATTCCTGGGTATGTTTACGGGGGGAGCATTAAATAAGTTTTCTATCTGTGCTATGGGAATAACTCCATATATTAATGCATCTATTATAATGCAATTACTAACTATAGTTGTTCCACAGTTAGAAAAGATGGCAAAAGAAGAAGGCGAAGCAGGGCGTAAAAAGATATCTCAGATTACAAGATATCTTACAATAGGTCTGGCCTTTTTACAGTCAACTACTATGACTCTGGGACTTGCAAAATTCAGGACAGAGGAAGGACAGTATATCTTTAAGGCTTTTGCTAATAGTATTTCTCAGGGACTATATTATGCTATGGTTATAGTTTCTCTTACTGCCGGTACAGCTTTTCTTATGTGGCTGGGGGAACAGATGAGTGATAAAGGAATAGGTAATGGTGTTTCCCTGATTATATTCATTGGTATAGTTCTTCGCCTGCCCCATAATGTAGTAGATACTTTTAAGATAATCTCAGCGGGAGAATTAAGTATGGTAAGACTTATTATGTTTATCATCGTTACCCTCGGATTGATTACATCAATTATTCTGATAACTCAGGGACAACGTCGAGTGCCTGTTCAGTATGCCAAACGAGTTGTAGGTAGAAAATTGATGGGAGGGCAGAGCACTTATATACCTATAAGGGTAAATAATGCCGGTGTTATCTCCATAATATTTGCTATATCAATACTTTATTTTCCTATGACTATTCTGGGATTTTTTCATGAAAAAAGTGCTTCTCCTATTATAAATTGGGTAATAAATCTATTTCATCCCAGTTCAGTTTTTTATAATTTATTATATTTCGGACTGGTAGTATTTTTTACTTATTTTTATGCTGCAGTTACTTTTAACATTATGGATATTTCAGATAATATGAAAAAATACGGAGGATTTATTCCGGGAATAAGACCTGGGCCAAAGACTGCCCAGTATCTGGAAAAAATTCTGAGCAGATTGACTTTTGTTTCAGCTATATTTCTTGGTCTTATTGCAGTTCTTCCAACTTATATTCTGGCATTGACTAAAATAAGCTGGCAACTTGGCAGTACGTCACTCTTAATTGTTGTAGGTGTGGCTCTTGAATTTATGCAGCAGATAGAGGCAAGACTTGTTATGAGACATTATCAGGGATTTATGAAATAAGGAGGGGGCCACTATGAAATTGATTTTCTTAGGGCCGCCAGGTTCTGGTAAAGGAACACAGGCTAAAAGAGTAGCAGCATATCTTGGAGTTCCTCATATATCTACAGGAGATATGTTAAGAGAAGCTGTTGCAAGAGAAACCCCTGGAGGTGTTAAAGCCAGAGATTTTATAGGCAGTGGCCTTCTTGTCCCGGATGAACTTATAAATATCATATTAGGAGAAAGAATTGAACGTAAAGACTGCCAGAAAGGCTTTGTCCTGGATGGATTTCCCCGAAGTTCCGGCCAGGCAGATATGTTAACTAAAAAACTTCAGGAATTGTCTATGACCCTGGATAAGGTAATAGATATTATCGCTTCTTTTCAGGTTATTTCTGAAAGGATCTGCGGTCGAAGAAGTTGTCCCAATTGTGGCGCAAGTTATCATATACTTTACAGTTCTCCTGAAAAAAAAGATATATGTAATGAGTGTGGTAATTCCCTGGTTCGTAGAAGTGATGATACTGAGGAGGTTGTTCAGGCAAGATATAAGGAATATATGGAGAAAACAATGCCTCTGAGTGATTATTATAAACATAAAGGTCTTCTTTATACTGTTAATGGGGAGCTTGATATAGAGGAAGTATATAAAAATATAGTGAATATTATTTTGCCTAAAATGTTATGACTATTAAGCTTAAGAACGATGATGAAATAGAAATAATGAAAGAAGCCGGTAAAATTGCTGCAATAATAAGAGATAAATTGGCAGAACTGGTTGAACCCGGTATTACAACAAGATATCTGGATAAGAAAGCTGAAAAATTCATGAAGTCTTATGGCGTAAAAGCTTCTTTTAAGGGTTATAAAGGTTTCCCGGCTCATATAACAGTGTCTATTGATGAGGAAGTAGTCCATGGTATTCCTAAAAGAAGAAAAATTAAACATGGTGAAATAGTAAGTATTGATCTGGCAGTTATATATAAGGGTTACCACGGAGATACGGCTGTAACCGTACCTGTTGGCAAGATCCCTGATGAGTGGAAGCAATTACTTAAAATTACAAAAGAATCTCTTTTTAGAGGTATAGAACAGGCAAGACCTGGTAATCACCTCAGAGATATCTCACGGGCTATAGAGACTTATGTTACCAGTAATGGGTTTTCTGTAGTAAGAGAACTTGTAGGACATGGCATAGGACGTTCAATGCATGAACCTCCTCAGGTTCCAAATTATATTTCCAGGGAATATAATGTACCTTTAAAAACAGGTATGACACTTGCTATAGAACCTATGATAAATCTTGGAGGACCTGATGTAGAATGGTTATCGGATAAATGGACTGTTGTAACTGTAGATCGTAAGCCTTCTGCTCATTTTGAACATACGGTGGCTATTACTAAGAAGGGCCCTTTAATATTGACTACTTATTAAGGAGGAGATATATATATGAAAGTAAAACCTTCTGTTAAACCCAGATGTGAGAAATGTAAAGTTATTCTTAGAAAAGGTAAGGTCAGGGTAATATGTGAGAACCCGAAACATAAACAGGTTCAGGGATAATTAGCAGTCAGCTATCAGTTATCAGCAGTCAGGTAGACTATTACTTTAAAGCTGGATGTTGAATGCTGAATGCCGAAAGCTATAAAAGAAAGGAGTAACTAATTGTGGCAAGAATAGCTGGTGTGGATTTACCCAGAGACAAAAGGGTAGAAATTGCACTGACTTATATTTATGGTATAGGTCATTCAACTAGTAAAAAGATTTTGGAGCAGGCGAGAGTCAGTTCTGATGTGAGAGTAAAGAATTTAAGTGAAGAAGAAGTTAGTAGAATACGTAATATACTGGAAAAGAATTATAAAGTTGAAGGCGATCTTCGTAGAGAAGTTTCTCAGAATATAAAACGTTTAATAGAAATAGGCTCTTACAGAGGTATGAGACATTCCAGGGGACTTCCTGCAAGAGGACAGCGAACGAGAACTAATTCCAGAACTCGGAAAGGACCTCGTAGAACAGTAGGAGTAAAAAGGAAAAAAGCCTGATGTTTAACCTTATAGGAAGGAGAGGATAGAACTTGGCAAAAACGTCTAGAAGAACTAAGAAAAAGGAATTTAAGAATATTGTTAAAGGGGTAGCCCATATTAAATCTACCTTCAATAATACCATAGTAACTATTTCCGATACAAATGGAAATGTAATTGCCTGGTCAAGTGCAGGTACTTCCGGTTTTAAAGGATCGAAAAAGAGTACTCCTTTTGCCGCACAATTAGCTGCAGAGGAAGTAGCCAGAAAATCTATGGAGCATGGTTTGAAACAGGTAGAAGTATATGTCAAAGGTCCGGGGTCTGGGAGAGAAGCAGCTATAAGATCTTTACAGGCAGCAGGGCTGGAGATAAATCTAATTAAAGATGTTACTCCTATTCCACATAATGGTTGTCGTCCTCCAAAAAGACGGAGAGTATAACTGAGAAGAAAGGAGATGAAATCTTATGGCCAGATATACTGAGGCTGTTTGTAGAAAATGCAGACGGGAAGGAATGAAATTGTTTCTGAAAGGCGAACGTTGTTTATCTCCCAAGTGTGCTATTGAAAAGAGAAATATCATACCGGGACAACATGGTCATACTAAAAAAGGAAAGCTTTCTGAATATGGTATTCAACTCAGAGAGAAACAAAAGTTACGCGGAATATATGGAGTTCTGGAAAAACAGTTTGAAAATTATTATGAAAAAGCTGTCAGACAAAAAGGAGTTACTGGGGAAAATCTCATACGACTTCTGGAGAGGCGTCTGGATAATGTAATATATCGTCTGGGCTATGCTCTCTCCAGGGTAGAAGCCAGACAACTGGTTTCACACAGGCATTTTAAGGTTAATGGTCGTATTGTGAATATTCCTTCTTATCTTACAAAGGCCGGAGATGAAATAGAAGTAATAGAAAAAAGCAAAGATATAGTCCCCATTAAAGCAGCTATAGAGGTTTGTAAAGAAAGGCCTTTACCTGCCTGGCTTCAGAGGGGAGATGAGGTTTTTAAGAGCAGGGTAATAGCAGAACCGACCCGTGAAAACCTTGATATTGTTATAGATGATAGTTTAATAACAGAATATTATTCTCGTTAGTTTAACTTGAAAGGCGGGTGTTAGGCCGCTTGCCCGGCGGAAGACTATAATGCTGAAAATCGAGATACCGAGAGTGGAATGTGAGAAATTGACCCCCACATATGGGAAATTTGTTATAGAACCTTTAGAAAGAGGGTATGGCCATACCCTTGGAAGTGGTATTACACGAATAATGCTTTTCTCTATACCAGGTATTGCAGTTAAATGGTTGAAAATAGAAGGCGTTAAACATGAATATTCATCCATACCTTCTATTGTTGAAGATACCACAGAAGTAATGTTAAACATCAAGAAAATTAATGTAAAAACAGAGTATACAGAACCGTTTTTTATGTATATTGATGTTAATAAGCCGGGTGAGATTAAAGCCGGTGATTTTATTCCTTACCAGGATAATATACAGGTGGAAATATTAAATCCGGATCTTCATATAGCTACAGTAAAAGAAGAGAATTGTAAGTTTTCTATGGAAATATGCCTGGAAAAAAATACCTGTTATTGTCCTGCAGAAGAGCATAAAAATACCCCGGATGGCTATATTCCAATAGATTCTTTATATACACCTATACGTAAAGTAGATTATCTTGTTCAGGATACAAGAGTTGGCCAGATAACTGATTATGATAAACTTATTATTGAAATTCATACCAACGGGGTTATTAGTCCTGATGAAGCGCTGGATATAAGTGCCCGTGAATTTCAGGAATATTTGAAGTTCTTTATAGCTCTTTCTGATGAAACCTTTGAAGGTATAATGAAACCTACAATACCTAAACTTGAAGATGAGATATTACATAAAGATATTGAAGATCTTAATCTTTCTGTGAGGTCCTTTAATTGTTTGAGAAGATATGGTATTGTTACTGTAGGGGATTTAGTCCAGAAAACAGAAGAAGAAATAATGAATTTGCGTAATTTTGGTAAAAAATCTTTGGATGAAATTAAAAGTAAACTGGCAGAATATAATTTGGCTTTGAAGCAAAATGAAGATTAATGTTAAGGGGGAGTTAATATGAGGCATAAAAAACGTTCACGAAGATTGGGAAGACAGACAGGCCATAGATTATCTCTTCTGAGAAATTTAACAGTTTCTCTTTTTAAAGAAAGAGAGAAAAATGAAGGACAAATAACTACTACCTTAATTAGAGCTAAAGAACTTGTTCGATGTGCAGAAAAGATGATAACACTGGCAAAAAAAGGAGATCTTCATGCAAGAAGACAGGCCCTTTCCTGGATGAGAGATAAAGATACTACTAAATATCTATTTGATACAATAGGTCCGAAATTTAAGGAACGGAATGGTAAAGAATGGACCGGTGGTTATACAAGGATTGTTAAACTGGGTTTCCGCCAGGGTGATGGAGCTCCTATGGCTATTGTGGAACTGATAACAGGCGGATAAGTTATGATTAAATCGGAGGGAGTGTCCTTCCGTTATGATGGAGCCCTTTCAGATGCTATAGATAATATTGATTTTAATATATCCAGAGGTGAATTTGTAGCTATACTGGGTCATAATGGATCGGGGAAATCTACTCTGGCTAAACTGGTAAATGCTCTTCTACTCCCTACAAAGGGTAATTTATTTGTTAAAGACTTTAATACGTCTGATGAGAGTAAATTATGGGATATACGACAGAGTGTAGGGGTAATCTTTCAGAATCCTGATAATCAAATGGTTGCTACTGTAGTTGAAGAAGACGTGGCTTTCGGGCCTGAAAATCTGGGTCTTCCTCCTTCAGAAATAAAAGAAAGAGTATCCTATGCTCTGAATGCCGTAGGTATGGAGGAATTTAGAAGGTTTTCTCCCCATTTTCTTTCAGGTGGTCAGAAGCAAAAAATAGCTATTGCCGGTATAATTGCCATGAAACCAGACTGTATAGTTCTGGATGAACCCACAGCCATGCTTGACCCAATGGCCAGGAAGGATATAATTTCTACTATAAGATATCTTAATCAGAATTATACGATAACAGTACTTTATATTACACATTTTATGGAAGAAGCAGTAGAGGCAGATAGAATAATAATTCTGAATAAAGGACATATTGAATTTACAGGAACACCGGAAGATGTTTTCTCTCAGGTTAAACGTTTAAAAAAGTTACATCTGGATGTACCTCAGGTGACTGAGCTTTCGTTTAATCTCAGAACTATGGGTTTTAAGATCCCTCGGAATATTCTGACCTTGGATGAAATGGTTAAACACATATGTCCATTAGAATAGAAGGACTATTTTATACCTATCTAAAAGATACACCTTTTGCAGTTGAAGCCCTGAGAGGTATTGACCTTGAAATAGGTAAAGGAGAATTTGTTGGTCTGGCCGGTCATACCGGTTGTGGTAAGTCTACCCTGATACAGCATTTTAATGGTTTGCTCCGTCCATCTCAGGGTAAAGTCTTTATAGATGATATAGATATTTATAAAAAAGGTGTAGATTTGAAAAAAATTCGTTCCCTTGTGGGTCTTCTTTTTCAATATCCAGAACATCAATTATTTGAGGAAACTGTTTATGAAGATATTGCTTTTGGCCCCAGAAATTTTGGTGTTCCCGATGAAGATATTGAAAAAAGAGTCAGAGATTCTCTTGAAGCTGTGAGGTTAGACTATGAAGAAGTCCGACTTCGTTCTCCTTTCAGTTTAAGTGGCGGTGAAAAAAGAAGAGTTGCCATTGCAGGAGTTCTTGCTACGGATCCCACATATCTGGTTCTTGATGAGCCCACAGCCGGTCTTGATCCTGAAAGTCGTGATAATATAATCGCAGGAATTAAGAAATTACATAATAAATATAATAAAACAGTAATACTGGTTACTCATGATATGAATCAAGTAGTAACTCTCTGTGATAGAATTTTTGTTATGGAAAAAGGCAGAATAGTTCTTCAGGGAGGACTTAAAGAAGTTTTTTCCAATATTGAAGTGCTTCAGCATTACAGACTTGATGTCCCTCAGATTACTGGTCTTATGCATATATTAAAACACAAAGGGTTGGATGTTCGTGTTGATATTTATACAGTAAAAGAGGCAGCAGAAGAACTTAAGAAATTTAAGAAGAGGTAATTTCGCTTTGGAAATTCTCAGACACATAACAATTGGCCAGTATATTCCAGGTAATTCCATTATACATCGTCTTGACCCAAGGATAAAGATAGTTATGCTTATTCTTATGATAGTATTTCTCTTTACTATAAAGAAATTTATGGGATATATAATTTTTATCTTTTTTGTAGGCTTCATTATAGCTCTTGCTCATATCTCTATAAGATTTGTTCTGAGAAGCTTAAAACCTATTTTATTTTTGATTCTTCTTACATTTATACTTAATATCTTTATGTCACCTGGTGATACTGTATTATGGAAATGGTCTTTTTGGGAGATAAAAAAGGAAGGACTTGAGTTAGGAATACAGATGTCTTTACGGATTGTTTTACTAATAATCCTTTCATCACTATTAACCTTTACAACTTCACCTATTGAGTTGACTGATGGTATTGAATATTTACTTGGTCCTCTTGGAATATTTGGTTTTCCGGCTCATGAACTTGCAATGATGATGACTATTGCACTCAGGTTTATTCCCACATTAATGGAAGAAACAGAAAAAATAATAAAAGCACAGCTTGCCCGGGGTGCTGATTTTCAGAGTGGTGGAATAGTAAAGAGAGTCAAAAATCTCATTCCCATATTTGTTCCTCTTTTTATCAGTGCCTTTCGCAGGGCTGATGACCTGGCTCTTGCTATGGAATCCCGCTGTTATAGAGGTGGTAAATATAGAACCCGTATGAAGGAATTAAGGATTACAGTAAGAGACTTTCTGGCATGTTGTGTAATGTTTTTAGTTGTCTTCCTTGTAGAATATGTAGAATTTTTTGTCTGGTGAGAGGTGAAGAGTAAAGAGTGATGAGTTAGGAGTGAAGTGTAATTATAAATTACATATAATCTCTCACCCGTCACCCGTCACCTGTAACGCATTTATGGAGAAAAACATCAAACTGATCATAGAATACGAAGGAACCAGGTATCAGGGATTCCAGATACAACCTGGTGTAAAAACTATTCAGGGGGAAATAGAAGCCTCTCTTTATAGAATCTTTCAACAACATGTAAAGATTTACGGGGCTGGAAGAACTGATGCGGGAGTTCATGCCAGTGGTCAGGTGGTCACATTTAAACATACATCCCTTAAAACTCCAGAACAAATACATCGTTCATTAAATGGACTTCTTCCCGATGATATAGTGATACAGTCTGCCAGGGAAATGGATGAAAACTTTCATGCTCGCTTCAGTGTTAAAAGTAGAGTATACAGGTATACTATTTTAAACCGCTCTTATGAAGATGTTTTTTCTAGAAATTTTGTATTTTTTTATCGTCATCTTCTTGATGCAGAAGCTATGAACGAAGCATGTAAAATGTTTATTGGAACACATGATTTTAGTTCTTTCCGTGCCAGTTCAAAGGAAATAAAAAGCAATCTTCGGAAGATCTTTAAATTTACCTGCCATCGAAAGGGAGATTTTATAATATCTGAAATTGAAGCAGATGGTTTTCTTTATATGATGGTTCGAATTTTGATGGGAACTATATTACAGGTGGGAAGAGGAAAATATTCACCTGACAAAATTTTAGAGATTCTTTATGCTAAAGACAGGACAAAAGCAGGCCCAACTTTACCAGCCAGAGGATTGTGCCTGGTGGAAGTTAAGTATTAGGGGAGTGAAAAGTGATTAGTGATTAGTTAAGTAAAGTATATTTCCTTAGTACCGCAACAGGCAAGCTAGTATCCATCTCACAAGTTTGTCTCTGCCCGGGCTCTTACGCAAAATCTATGATCCTGTTACAATGAAATCTGTTATTACAGAATATACAGTTTTGTATTTATTTAAGTTATAACTTTCTCCTTTGACGGCATATCTTTTGCTCCAGAGCCCGGACAGAGACAGGTGTATATATTTTTTGGATACTTTTTTACCTGTTGCGGTACTTAGAAGAAGGAAATATAAAAGAATTTATTGAATTTAAAGATAAAGTAACCATCCAGTTAACAGGTTTTTTATTGACATTCTAATGCCTGTTACATAATTATAAGAGGTGAATATATGTCAAAGTATAACGTAATGACAGGTGAGATGCTTATCCTGAAATGTAAGACATCCTTTCACGTTTCACGTTTTACGTCTTACTTCTCACTCTTACTTCTCACTCTCTTAATCTTTTCGTTCTTCACCCCTCCCGCTTTTTGCCAGGACCCGAATGCCCCTTATGACTCCAATGCCATTAAAGTACACCTGGAACAGGGGAATAAATATTTCAAAGAAAGTAAGATTTCTGAAGCACAGAAGGAATATGAAGAGGTTCTAACTCTGAATAATAATTGTCCCGAGGTATGGTATAACCTGGGACTTCTTTTTGAAACCCAGGGAGATAAAGAGGGCGCTATAGAGTCTTACAAGAATTATCTGATTCTTTCTCCAGGAGCAAAAGATACAAATACTATTACCTCCTGGATATTTACCCTTGAAGGTGAAAAGCTTTATGAAAGTGGTGATTACCAGGAAGCTCTTGAGAAATTTAAAGAAGCTGTAAAACTAAATTCTTTATACGCTTATGCTTTTTTCGATCAGGGTCTGGTATATGATAAGCTTGAAATATATGACCTTGCCACAAAGGCCTATGAGATGGCAGTAAATGTGGACCCCAATTATGGTAATGCTCATTTTAATCTTGCTATTCATTATGAAGCTGATGGTAAATATAAAGAAGCTATCAAACATTATCAGGAGTATTTAAGGATTTTTCCCAATGCAAAGGATGCTAAAGGAGTAAAGGCATGGGTTGAGGAACTTAAGAAGAAAAAGTGAGAAGTGAAGGGTTAGGAGAAGGTTATGGTTTAGATTTAGAGTACTTTAAACTCTTAATTCTTGCTTTCATCAGCTGCTTTCTATAATTTTCTTTGTAATTATTTAATTTGTCATAGGGAATCAATCCCTGTATATACAGGTTAAAAGCTGTGATAAGATTGTTTTGAGCTTCTGATAAATTCGGTATGTTCTGTGTTTTCTTTGTTTTTATTTCGCTGAATATATATTCAGGTGGGAATTCATATGTCAGGGTGTTTAAATGAGATACCGGGTAGATATCTTTTAAGGTTTTATAATCATTTCTCAGCTTTTTAGTTTTCTCCTCCAGTTCCTGCATTTTTATCTTCAGGTCATGATTGATAAAAAGTTCTTCTACAAGCTTCTTTTTTTTAGTTGCTAATTCAATATGTTTTTCTATAATAAATATTTCTTTTCCTCTTTCCCCGGAAGTTCTTTTAAAATCTTCAGCCAGATATTCTTTCAAGCAAGTAATGTAATCAAATTCTTCTTTATAATTTTTGCCGTCTTTTAACCCGCCTATATACTTCTGTTTGAGAGCCAGATGATAAAGAATAGCTTTATAGTATAGAGTTGAGGTTTTTACATAGTCTATATGAGCTTCTGCTAAATTAAGATGAATAGATGCTTCTGTAAGTAATATAAAGGATCGGACAGGTTTTTTTTCATTTTCATATGAAATAGAGGGAAAATTTTCTATTATTGTAAGAGGTTTTGAAAAATCTATAAAGTTTCCCTCTGAATCTTTCATTTTTATATCTACATGATCGCTCCAGCAGAGAGCTATAATATAATCACGGGAAACCCGCTGTCCTACAACTACCAGAGGCTTTACATGTCCGTAAGTCATACTTTTTCCATCATGTGACAGTACTGTTATTCCATATTCTTCCCCGTACCAGGGCGTTACAGCAGTTACTATTCCAGGCCATCCGGCAGGAATTTTTGTTCCCTTTTCAAGATATATGTCATAACCATTATGTAATCCTGCTTGAGCTCTATATTTAGATATATTTCTCCATTCTCTGAATCTACCTGTTATCTCGGCTGCCGGGAAATATTTTCTCGTGAGATTAAGATAATCCATAAGAGGTGAAATTGTAGAGGTAGTGGTGATTTTAGTGGAATGATCCGGTATGGTGCTTAATTGTAAGAATTTTAATCTTGCTCCAGCAAGGTTAGTTTTAAGTTTTATCTTATTCTTTTTATATAATTCCAGTCTATCTTTATAGAGAGACTGAATTTTCTGCGGGTCTGATGTGTTAGCCAGACTGAAGTCTGGTGTTAGACTATTAAAGATTAATATTATTAATGTGATTTTTATGAGAAGATTTTTTAGCATATAGAGAACTTTATAATAGCGTGAGACGTGAAACAATTGTTTCACGCATCACGCATATTACTGGTATGTATTTTGTCAAAATATTCATTAATATTATTATATTGCAAAATCATTGCCAGAATTTTATAAAAAAAATAAACAGGCACATTGCCTGTTTATTTTTAAGTAATTTAATTTGTCAGATCTATTATTGTATCTACTGTGGCAGGATTATTAGCCACATTAATTCTGAATACTGTATCACTCCCTGCATTTGTAACATAAATGTAATTTATATCTGATGAATCACTGTTTATATCATAAGGTACATTCAAAGTTCCACCTGTAATTGGCATGGTCTCTACAATTCCTGTAAAGAAAAATCTTGATATAGTATTATTTTGATTTGCTGTAAAAGCACGATCATTAGAATAAAAAACATCTACACCAAAAGGCCATTGCTGTGTTGCTACAGGTGAATATATATTATAGTTCCTGGTAACTACATCATATACTGTCATATTATTAGAATCAAGGTTGGCAATACACCCATTCCCACCTCCAATGTCTATATCCATTGGATTATTACCTGTGAGCAGACTGACAGGAGCAGTCGCAGGGTTGGAAGCATTCAGTATAATTACTTTATTGTCAGTCGGAGCAGGACCTGTATTTGTTATATGAAGTTCTCCACCTGTAGCTGTCTGATTGAATGCTATATATACAGGAGATATGGCACCTGGAATATCGTATACTGTTGTATAGACATCAGGAGCAGGAAGAGGCGTGTCTAAACTATTAATAGGTATAACAAGCAGTTCAGCATTTCCCCAGTCTACTACATATATAATACCATTCCCAGTAGCTATTCCAACGGGTACTCTCTGTACATTCCCTGCTGGAAGAGGGATGTTTCTTACTGAATTATTTATGAGATTAATTTCTGAAAGATCTCCACTTCCTGAATTTGTTATATAGGCAAAGGTATTTGTAGTGGCAACCCATTCCGGTTCGGTTCCTACAGGAACATGGATTTCATTAAAATTAACTGTACTAAAAATAGCAGCAGTATTACTTCCATATTCTGCTACTATTATTTTTTTAATACCGACACCGGCCTGAAAAGCTATTCCATGAGGTTCTCTTTTTAAAGGACCTTGTGTAGGTGTTGCAGTTGCAGTCGCCGCTATCGTGGAAGTAGGTGTTGCTGTGGGGCCTTCCGGTTTAGTTGGTGGTGGGGGAGGAGGTGGAGCCGGTGGTACAACATTTTGACCGGGTGTGGGAGTTGGACCTGTTGGCGTATTTGTAGGGGTTGGAGTTGGAAGAATATTTCCTTCCTGTAATGTTACTGATATTGTTTTATTTCCAATTACTGTAGCAAAAGTACTGGCTATAATATTTCCTGCTGAACCAATAACTTCAAGTGTATAAGTACCTTCCGGTATATCATTAAAGGTGAATATTCCATTTACATCAGTCACAGTCCTGGTAATCTCACTACCGCCATATCCACTTCTTAATATTACCACAGTTCCGCCTTTCTCTTTTATATCTGTTTTCAAAGGATTTCCCCCTGCATCGAGAACTACACCTGTAATGTTACCTTTTGCAGGAGGGATAACAGTCTGCTGGCTTACTGGATCAACAATGATAGGTCCCTGATAAGAGCTGTTGCTATCACCGCATCCAACTACATATAATATAAGTAAAAAAACTAATAATAAACAGGGAAGTCTTAAAATACTAAATTTTTTCATATTTTCCTCCTTAAGAAAATTATATATATTATAAATAAATAAATTGCAGTACTGTACATTATAATCTTTTCTTTTAATAATTACAAGAAAATTTTATAAATTTATTCTTTTTCCTCATGTTTGCTTTATGAGAATGAAAGTGATATAATTTGATAAGCCCTGAATTATATATAGTTATTCGTAAAGCGTGATGCGTGATGGGTATAATAACCTGTTACGCATTACACATTACACATCACTCATCTATAAGAATTTTTGTCATAGAAGGTTGCATTTTTATGTGGTTCTTTAGAAGCAGAGCTGTTGTGCCTCCAGTAGATATTGCTTATATAGACAATGTTCTTAACTTTATCAATGCCGGAGATGTAGACACTTTTTGTTCAGAGGTTAAAAAACATGAAAACTTTCTGGAAGATATTGCTTTATATATAAAAAATCAAGATCATCTTATAGCCCTGGATGTATGGTCTTCATTATTTATCTCTCTTACACTGGCTTTCAGAGTGGAACAGAGGGAAAAGGAAGGAAAAATTTTAAATACTGTTTACTATAAACTGGTAGAATTAATTTCACTGATAGTTGAAAGCGAAGATGAGGAAAAGGATGTCTTTCAAAAGATCTCTTCTAAGCTTGCAGATTCTCAGGAATACGGGAGGGAGCTTATAGTTTATAGAGCTTTGAGATATTCTATTCAGTATAATGATGAGGAAGGATGTAAGAAAATCCTTGATAGTAAATTACTGGGGAAAGGGGAAATTTATTTTTGCTCTCTGGATTTTCACGATGAATCCGACCCTGTTGATCAATCTAAATTAATCAAATGGTTTTTATATAGATATGATATATCAAATGCTATAAGATATCTTTCACTGATCTCCTGGAAATGGACTTTTTTAATAAAATTGCTTCACTGGCTTGTAAATAAACGGGGAACTACAATAATTTTGCTGCTTTTTTTCCTCTACTGTAATGTACCCTTTTTAAGAAGTTTTACTATTCCTGAGAGATATTTTTATTATCTTGAATTTATAGTGATTTTCTCTTTTCTGATTGTATATTTAGTCAGTAAAGCCACTTCAAAAGCAATAGATGAAACCAAAGCTTTACTTCTTTTATTTCAGATAAGTCTACCGAGACTGTGGGGTGCTATTTTAATGGGATTAATAACTGTAGCTCTTTCTGAAATAAGCTGGACTTTCCCCCTCAGGATTAAAGAACGTTATTTTTTTATAATATGTATACTGACGTTTATTTCAGCTTTTTTATATTTATATCTGGAGGTGAGTAGTTCTGTAGTAGATTCTAAACAGGCCATTGCCAGGACTTCTAAAATTGTAATACTTGGTCTTATTGAAGCCTTCTTCCTTTCTTTTCTTATCTGTCAGATGTTTTCAGAATCAGTTATGCCGGATCTTATATCTTCTGAAGGCCTGATAGCTTTAAAAGAAGAATATCTTTATAATATATCAAATATTATTGCTATGCCGAAGTTTATACCCAATGTTAAAATTTATCCTCCTCTTATAATTTTATGGTCTTTTTTGTCTCTTCTTATAGGTATGTTTATTCAGAATTTTTGGGACAGGGAAAATTTAATAAGTTCACCCTTTGATAAAGAAATGACCCTTGGTGTTGCTCCCAGGCCTGGAATTAAATAAATTATAAAGATTGAGGTGTGTAAGTATTAATGAATAAAGTAATCTGTACCCTTATTATTATATTACTGTTAATAATTAGTTCTTTTGCAGGAGAAAAAAGTATATGTATTAAAGAGAAAGATGTATGGGGTAGTGGTAAATACCCATATAATTTTAGAATTATTGATGATGCACTATATGCAGGGGGAACACTGTTTAACCCTGAAACACAGGGAAATTCCATAGAAAAAGTAAGGACTTATATAAGACTTCTGAAAGGAATGGGTGTTAAATCAATTATAGCTCTTAATGCCTCTTCTAAAACTGAAGAGAATATAGTAAAGGAAGAAGGACTTATCTATTATTCCTGTCCTATGAATGCAGAAAAAGTACCTACCCTGAAAGAAACAGAAAAAATAATGGAGTTAATTGAAAATAAAGCCTATGTGCACTGTGAATGGGGAGCAGACAGGACAGGAGCAATTGTAGCGAAATATCTCAGAACAAAGAAGGGATATTCTGGTTATGATGCCTGGCAGGCTGTAATAACGGGAGGTAGTCATTCCGGTATAATCGGAGGATTTAAGCAGAATTGCGGTAACAGGAAATTACTCCTTTATTTCTGGCCTGAAGTGGTGAAGGAAAGTTATAAAGTATGTGAAATATATGGGATATAAAGGGGATTTTTGAATGCTGGAGAAATATTTAATTAGTTATAAGCATTTAGCTATAAGGGTTTCTTAAAGCTGAAGTACTGATAGCTGTGGAGGAATTTCTATATGCCATTAAGGTCCCTTAAACCTACATTGATTATAGGCCTTGGAAACCAGGGTAAGAAAGTTCTGGAAGATTTCAAGAGTGAACTTTTTTCTTCTTACGGTCATCTCCCTGCTATTCAATTTCTATCTGTAAATTATAAAGATGAAGTTCTTGAAGAAGAAAATCAAAAGGCTTTAATTCAGGATTTTTTTGCATTCCGCCTTGCAAGAGATGTGCTTTTGGACTGGTTAAAGGATACTAACTGTAATCTGAATGCAGAAAAATTTATAGAGGAGCATAAATTAAGAGATAAATACAGAGAAGAGTTACAGAAGACTATCCTCAGAAAGCCGGAAGGAGATCCTGTAAAGATAAATATTGATGAGAAACCTTATATGGGTTATGACCCTGGAGGCCTTAAAAAAGCTATTGAAACCAACAGGGTAAAATTTGAAACAGACGGAATGACTAAAATAAAAGGAATAATAGATAGTAATCTTTCTACAGGAAAAGAGAAGATACTCTATGACCTGGAGGAAGCTTTAAAAAATAGTAAACTTTTTGATAGGAATACTTCTAATTTTTTAGAGTCCCTGGAAAAAGAAAAAAATCTTATGGAAGTTTCTATAAAAAAAGAACTTGAGAAGGTAAATAAGGATTGTGAATTTCAGAGTGCCCATCTGATGAAACTTCTTGATGGAACTTTAACAGTTACTGATTCCGGTCTTCCTTCTCATAGAAAAAAACTTATAGAGAGTCTTGAAAAAAAATTAAATCTTATGGTGGAAATTAAGGCTTATTCTGCCCTTATAGAGCTTCTTTCAGACTTCGGTAAAACACTTAATCTTAAAATACAGGGAATAAAAAAGCGTCAGAATTTATTAAGTTATATCCAGGAGAAGATTAAGGAAGCCGTCAGGGAAGAAGGTTTAGATGAGAAACGTGATATATATACAGAACAGAGAAAATGTTATGAGAGATTAAAGGGATGTATTAATCGATTAAAAGAAAGATTTTCTCCATTAATTGAAAAAGAGTGGTTAGAACTGGATAGTAAAGAAGAATTTCTTTCAAAATTCAGTCGTTTTTTTCAGGAATGTTTTATACCATCAGATAGAGATGAAGGTATGACTTCAGGAAATATAAGAATTACTCTTACACTGGATGAAATGATCTTACTTCCGAAAGAAACTTCCCCTCATATGGAGAAAAGAAGTTATACCTGGGCTGATTATAATCGATGGATAGAGGGTGAAATTAAAAAAATAAAACAGCGAGAACCTTTACCGGAAGATATTAAAGAAGCTACAAGGGCCATAGCCAGATCAATCTTCTGGGAAAATCTAGATGACATATCAGGAAGATTGGATAAGAAACTAATAGACGTAAGTCTTCTCTCTAACAGAGCAGTATTGAATGAAAAAGGATTTGAACTTGCTGAGGCCAATGATTTTGATATATTTCTTATAGCAGCACTGGATGACCCCCTGGCATCAGGTATTTATATAGATATGATATATCTTACAGAAGATCGGGTAATATATAATCATGGTACTTCCAACAGATACGCTCTTTTATTTTTGCCGGCTTTATTAGAAGGTACAATGAAGGATAAAAATGAAATGCAGTCTATGGCCTGTGCTGCCCTTTCTGAACTGGAGCATTTTCTTCAAAAAAAAGAATTTAAGAAATATTATTATCCCGGCCATCTTGAAGTGGAAATCAAAGAAAAGCCTTTCAATGCTGTATTTCTTGTAGATTATATTAACAGTCAGGGTTTTGCTTTACAGAGCGAAAGTGAAAGAAATCAGATGTTTCGGGAAATGCTTCGTGGTATGATATTAACTCCACTGGGTCCAAATCTTAAATCTCTTCCTCATATAACCTCATCACTGGAAGGCTATGTTGACGGAAAAAATACATCTTATGGATCCTTTGGAATAAGTATTATGCAATTTCCTGCTTCTCTTGTAAGAAAATACTGTGCCTGTCTTTTAGGAGAAAGGATATATTCAGGTATATTACTGAGGGAGGATATTAATGAAAATAAAATAAATCAGGAATATGAAACCTGTATGAATTTTATTAACTCCATACAGGACAGTTCCTTTATTCCTCCCACGCCAAAACTGGATCGAAAGCAATTTGAAGGAGTAGACCCCTCTATATTGATGAATCGCATAAAACATGAAGCAGGTTTACTTGAAAGTCGTTTTACAGAGGAAATACAGAGGGATTTTCAGAAACAGGAAAATTTAGAAAAAATTCAGACCACTGTAAAAGATCATGTGAATTTACTTTCAAAAGATACTTCTACGGCTTTAAGAAGTGTTCCTGTATTTATGGATAAAGTTTATAATGAAATAAAAGCAAAAAAAGAGGAAACAAAAAAGAAATATCAATATATCAGAGAAATTGTTCAGCAGGATGAAAAAAATCACCTCGGGACTTTTGATCTTTTTCAATCTGTTATTGATTCATTTGCCATACCTTTTATAGGAGCAATTATACCTGCAAAAAGGATTAAATTAATCGGTATTTTATCCTGTATACCATTGCTTATAATACTTATTGCAGCTATTATAATATTACCCCTATTTATTCTATTTTTCGCTTATCTGGTACCATTCTTTTGGTACCTCCGATCATGGAAATGTTATTTTGAAAGATATTTCGAAAGCCGTGATGCTCTTTTCAATCATATTGATAATAAAATTTTAAATAGAGGCAAGTTAATATCTCTGGAATTTAAACTGAGAGAATTAGAGAAAATAGAGGAATTCTGCTTGAATTATATAGATTATTTTGAGAAAATTATAATGAAACTTTCCGGTATATCTAAAGAATTTAAAGAAGAAGCAAAAGATATAAGAGAAGAGATCTTTGCTCCCAGAGGTGCTCTAACATATTTACTTATAACAGATAAATATATAGAAACCTATCGTAAAGATGGTGAAAAAACACTTTCTTATGAGGCTAAATCCCTTTATGAAAATATTGGAAACTGGGATGATCCATCTCCTGTATTAAAAGAAAAAACGACAAAAATTCTCTGGGAAAGATATGCCTTTATACAGGAGATAAGTGCCGATGAACTTCTCAGGGGACAGGAAAATTCTCTCTTTAAAATAGAAGATATCCTCAGAATGAGTCATCCTTTCTGGACTATTGATGAGATAAAACTGTCTCAGAGTGGAAATAGAGGAAAGATTTATTTTTGCGGTGTAAGAGGCGCTGAAGAGAGTTTTCTTGCAAAGGGTTTAAAGGAGAAACCACTTTTTTCAAATATGATATTTTTTAATCTTAATAATCCCCATATACTGTTACTTGGTCAGATAGAAACAGGATCTCCTCTTTTTGCATTAAAGACTTTTTCTCAAATGAGAAAGAGTTATAAGTTTCTTTCTACCCAGAAAATATACAGGGCTATTGAAGATGCCACTACTGAAGTTTTACCTCTTAAAATGACGGAAAAGTATAGTCAAATAAGAAGAATATATCTTCCTTCTACTCTTCTGGGAATTTATAATGCCCCTCTCCATATGGAAGAGGCAGAGATTTATCAGAATCTTATAGATAATCCTGATTTTTTGTCTATAATAGAAGAAAAGCTTCAGAGATTTATTCAAGAACAGGGTAAAGATACTGTTATAAAAAGATTGATGGAAATTTCCAGTGAAAAGACTTTTTCTGCTGAAGACAGAGAAGTTATAAGGGAATATATTAACGATTTGAGACGTGAGACGTGAAGAGTGTGGAGGGGCAGAACAGTGTTCTGCCCTTTGTGAGACTGATCACCCATCACCCATTAGCCATCACCATTGAAAGGAAGGTTTGATATTTATGAGAGAAATAAATAGAAGAAGCTTTTTAAAGGCCTGTGCAGGCACTCTGTCGACATTCTGTCTGGGAGGGATGCCTCGAAAAATAGTGGCTCAGGATAATAAACTGGATATAATAATAAAAGGAGGAACTATTGTTGATGGTTCTGGTCATGTAAGTTTTAAAGCAGATCTGGGAATAAAAAACGATATTATTGCTGTTATAGGTGATCTATCTGCATACTCCGGGCAAAAGATAATTGATGCTACTGATAAAATAGTCTGTCCCGGTTTTATAGATATACATACTCATTATGATGGATGTGTAAAACCTGACCTGCCTGATGTGCCGACTAAATATACAGATGGTATATATCAGGAAAGATTAAATAAAATATTACTCTTTCAGGGAGTAACTACTGTAATCGGTGGTAACTGCGGGTATTCTCCTTTAAATCTGGAAAAACATTTTGCCATTATGAAAAGAAAAGGTATTGCTCTTAATTATGGAGTTTTAATCGGTCATGCATCTCTAAGACAGAAAATAACAGGTTCTTCAAGGAAAGTTACACTTTTAACAAATGATGAAAAATCCGAATTAGAGCGTATCCTTATGAGGCTTATAAATCTGGGTGCTCTCGGTGTATCTACAGAACTTGAAAACTCTCCTGCTGCCCTTGCAAATACAGAAGAACTGCTATACCTATGTAAAATTATTGCCCCTTACAAATGTATGCTCGCTATACACAGACGAAGTGAAAATGAAGAAGCAGTTCGTTGGACTCAAGAGGCTGTAGATGTATGCAAGAAAGGTCAGATTACTGTTCAGATTTCTCATCTCAGGCTTATAGGAAAACCTTACTGGAATATGAATGATGCCATGGTAGGTGTAGTATCAAAGGGTGTAGGTGCAAAATTCCCTGTGAGATGTGACTTCTATCCTTATGATTCCTGTCAGGGAAACCTGGAATATATATTTCCTCTATGGGCAAAAAAAGGAGGGTCCCTTAAGCAAAACCTTAAAGATTCAACTATGAAAGCCAGAGTCAGAATGCATCTACCGGAACAGTTTAATTTAATATCAGCCGAGAATATAATAGTTTTTTCAAAGGCTTTACCTGATATATATGGTAAAAATCTTGTAGATGTTGCAAAAATACTGGATAAAACTCCAGCAGAAGCTGCCATAGAAATTGTTCTGGCAGATGAAAGCGGAAACGGCGGTCCTGTAATTTACCGTTATGCCATTTCAAGAGGCAATTATGAGAGCCTGGTTAAATCAAGTTTTGCCATTATATCCTCTGATGGAGGAATAAATTATGATGATCCTGAAATGACAAGTGTTGATCCCAGGATATTCGGTACATTTCCTAAATTATTTGGTCTTTATGTAAGGGATAAGAGATTTATTTCTGTTGAATCTGCTGTACAGCGTGTTACCTCTCTCCCGGCAGAACAATTGGGCTTAAAAAATCGCGGATTATTGAGGGAAAAAATGATTGCCGATATAGTAGTATTTGATCTTCAGACTATTGCTGATCTGTCAACTTATGAATCTCCCCCTCGGTACCCTGCAGGTATAGAATATGTAGTTATATCAGGAAAGGTTGTTGTTGATAAAGGTTTATTTACAGGAGTAAAAGCAGGGAAGATAATAAAGAAATTTGAATGAATTAAAGGGCTTTAAAGTAAATTGTCGAATCTTAGCCGAATGTTAGTTGTTATATATTTGAAAGCTAATAGATAATAAATGATGCGAAAATATGTAAAGAGAACGTCAGCAAATATATATTTTATTTTAGTTATTCTAATTTTCTCTCTTTTGTTTGTTATTTATGGTTTAATGCGGTATATGTTCAGTACTGATACCTCTGTTCTAATTCATGGGGCCTTTATAATTTCAGGTATTGTTTTTGCATTTCTATCAGTTGGCATTCTTCTTGAGTTACTTGAGAGTGAAGGCATAGAATATATAGTGAGAGATGATACGATTTCCATAGCTAAATTATGGTTTTTAAAAGGATATTCTTTAAAGTGGAACAATATTAAAGTGTTTAATACGTATAAAATCGGGTCCGGAGATCATTATAAAAGGCTTTATATCCTTAAGGATGATGAAGGACAGGAACTTGGTTTCGGAGAGGAATTATATAATGTTCAGGAGTTAGTTCAATATATAAAAGAAAAAACTGGAATTGAACCGGTAGAACAGTTGTTACCAGAGAAAATTAATATAAAGAATTTTTATTATTTTACACGTAAAGAAAAAGATATTAACCCATATACTTCAGGTTTTAAAGTCCATAATTCCTTTAATATAGTAATTTTATTGTTACTTTTGGGTCTGAGTTTTTTTATGCAGCATAGAGTGTCGTCAATGGCGGAAGAGACAAAAAGAACTTATTTTTTTATACAGATTGTTATAGGGATTCTTTTAACAGTAGGAATAGCAAATTTCATTTTTTATTTTATTCAGAAAAATCGAACTGTTACAAAATTATCAGAAATACTCCTTATGTTTATTAACCTGGTAGTAGTATTATTTTTTCTTTCCTTATCTATGATGCTGATTTATGCTTACCCCAGGTTCTCTCTTGTATTTTCTAATTTTTACGTAATACTAATAGTGGGGTTAATAGTTTTTGTATTTCTTGCCCTGGGAAATACACGGGCTATTCTGTGGATAGTGAAAAATATTCAGAGAGAAAGTTAATTGGTCAGATAGATGGAAAATCTAGATTTACCGTTCTGATTTTATCCTGTTTTTTATCGTAATATTTCAGATATCCGTATTTCCTTCCATATAGAAACAAATCCCTTGTAATTGTTACATCCTGTTTACAGTATTCGATTATCTTTTCTATTTCCCCATTTTTAAACCACTCAATGGACTGTAGTCCATCGGCACTTTTCTCTACACTGAGGGTGGTTTTTGCAAGGGCATTCAGGCTTATTCTGTGGCCGAGTTTCTTATAAACCTCATGGAGGATATCATAAGCAGGTAAAGAGGAGAGAGAAAAATCCGGTATATAGGGCTGTATAACTCTGTAATCAAAGCGTTTTATGTTAAAGCCCACAATCAGGTTTGCCTTCTGTAGTTTATTTACAAGGAGCATTAAATTTTCTTCACTGTAGTGCTCGAATTTATCTTCTTTACTGCTGTATATTACAACTACAGCCACTTTCATATCTTCTATATTATTCCATCCCCCTACTTCATTTGCAGATAGCTGAGTTTCTACATCCAGATATATTATATCTTCTTCTTTTTTCTCAGGCACTCTGTTTAAAACTGCCTCTATATGGTGACACATACCTTTTGCTTTATACACAGGACATGTGCAGGTATGACTTTCAAATAGATCATCAGAAATAAGTACTTTATAAATTTTTTCAGAAGAGGTTTTTATTGTAAATAACAGGGGACTATTACTTTCTATATGAAATTGTTCTTCTTTCATTATAAATTCTTACTCCCGGCTTATTCCATATGAATATTATTTCAATTTCTTAACACTTTTTCCTTTAAAGAAAATAAATTAATTGTGTTGTTATCTTTGTTTTTTATGCTATAATTATAGAATAAATCAGGAGAGGGGATACACTATGGGATTTTATATAAATGTTTGTCCTTCTATGGTAATGAGAATAATTGAGTTTAAGAATAGAGTAAAAGATAAAATTAAAGTTGGAGTTGATATAGGTAAAAAAGGTAGATTAGATACAGACCTGGAAAATCTTATAAAAAATCTTGATGATCTGGAGGACACCTGGAAAGAACAGATGGATATCCAGAAATAGTGTTTTCTTCATTATTATAAGAAATCTGTAAAGAAATTTCTCCGGTGTAGTATTATTATGGATAAAGATAGCCTTATAAGTGAAAGAAAAATTCTCCGCATCAGTCAATTAAATAAAATAGAGCTTATACCTGAACTTATTGGAGATGAAAAGCTGGAATTTTCTGAAGATGGTTCAATGCTTTTGGGAATTAGTTCAAATGGCACTTTTAATGTTTATGATATAGAGAAGAAAACAATCATAAGAAATTATGGAGCTAACTACTGTTTTTTTGATTGTACTGATTTTTCTCCTGATGGAAAATTTTTTGCTTCAAAAAAGAGTAATTTTTCACCTGTTATAAATGTATGGTATACGGAGTCCAGGAAATTATTTAATACTTTTGAAGGACATTCCGGTACTATTCAATCTATTTGTTTTGCCAGTAACGAAGCATTTATATCCCTTTCAAATATTCAAATGTTACGTTCTATAAAAGTAGAAGTAAAAATATGGGATATCATCGGAAGACGTTGTATAAGGACATTTCTGGAAACCAGTCTGGTCAATGCAAAAAAGGTTTTCTCTTCCCCTGACGGAAACTATTTAGTAATTATATATCCCCGTAAAATTCAGATCTGTTCAAGTTCTACAGGGGATTTTATAGCCTATATAGGTGGCCTTGATGAACATATAGATAAGGTCAGTTTTTCTTCTGACGGTAAGAAGCTGGCTATAATAACAAGACAGAATAGATTAAAGATATGTAATACCTTTGATGGGCGACGTATTAAGGAATTACAGCTGGAAGATCCAGGAGAAATAAAAGAGATTATCTTTTCCCATGATAGTAATTCCATAATGGTTATTACATCACCTGATAATAAGTTCAGAGTATTTGATATAAAAACAGGTGATAAATTTTTCGATATAGATTTAAATGAAGAACTTCACAGTAAAATTATGGGCTTTTGTATTTCTTTTGGAGGAAGATATTTAGCGGCTCAATTTAAAAATTATACATTAATATATGAAATAATATGGGAAGGAGAAAGCTCAAAAGTCTTTTCTGATTTTGAGAATTTTCTTGCCTATGGAAATAGTTTTTTAAAACAGGGCTTAGTGGAAAAGGCTTATGAAAGTTTTAAGAAAGCTATTTCAATAAAGGGATATGAAGAAAATACTCTTGCTCTGGAAGGTTTAAGAATCTGTGAAAAGAGAATAGAAATAAGCAAAATGGTTCTTCTTGGGGAGCATTATTTTCAGGAAAGGGCCTACGAAAAAGTAGAAAATCTTTATAATGAACTTTTAGAGATTAAAGAACTGGATGCAAGAACAAGATTTTTACTTTCCGATAAGATAGAAGATATAAAATTAATAAGAAATTTAAATAACTTCTCAGAAGATTTTAAACTGCATAATATTAAGGAAATTGATGATTCCTTCTCAGCCTACGGTGTATATTTCAGAATTTACAAAGAAAATCTCGGTAAATTACTGAACTATATAAAATATTTATCAAAAGTTACTGATTTACCTGCAGATATGTGGAATATGATCGGTTATGCTTATTCTGCCAATATGCAGTTTTATGAAGCCCTGGCAAGCTTTAAAAAGGCTTATATCCTGGAGGCTGAACATAAGTCATATCATAGAAATTATGCCTGGGCTCTTTATTATGATGGACAATATGTTAATTCATTTTCTGAATTTAATAAATTATATGATAAAACAGGACAGGATGAGGAGATATTAATAGATATGGCAGTTGCAATGACAGGAAAAGATAATAATCTGAATGATTCTCTTGAGATATTCTCACAGATAACCAGAAGAAACCCTTCATCAATCAGAGCAAATCTGTATTTTGGAGAATTATTGTCGGGAATAAATGACTTTTTCCCTACTTTTTTTAACCCTGCTCCTGATAAAGAAAGAGCTTTACATTATCTAAATAAGGCAGAAGAACTTAATCCTCATCTTATTCGTATAAAGTCTTCCCTGGATTATGCTAAAAATGGTATTTTTGCAAAGTTAGAAGATAACTCTGACGATTATTCTGATAGAGATTTCTTTAGCATGTTATACGGTGATTCCCTCAGAGGAAAAAACTGGTCTATTCTGGAAACTTATATGGGGCAACACAGTGGACCTATAAAACATATTTTATTCTCAAAACCCGGTAATATATTTCTCTCTCTGGGAGAAAAAAGTGATAAGATGATCTGTTATATCCATCAGAACCGCAGGTGGAAACATGTATCTATGGGTCTGGAAAAAATAGGTATCTCCTTTATAGCCATATCTAAAAGAGGAGAATATATAGCTTCTTCAGGAAAAGGTGAAGTTATAAACCTGTGGGGTTATAATGATGGGGAATATAAATTTTTAAGAGGATGGCGGAGTCTTCAGAATAATATAAACAATCTTTTTTTTATTCAGGGAGGAAAACAGCTTGTTTCCTGTGGAAAAAATCAAAATCTCAAGTTCTGGGACGTGGAAAGTGGTATTTGTTTAAAGACTTATAAAGATGATACCTTTCATCCGTCAGAATTAGACATATCTTCAGATGAAAGAAGATTTATTTCTGTATGTTCAGATAAAACTATTAAATTATTTGATACAGATACAGGAAAATGTAGTGGGACTTTCCCGAAATGTTCGATTTCAATTACCAGTATTAAATTCTCCCCTGATAATAAATATATTGTCTCAGGAGATACGGAGGGAGATGTTAAGTTATGGGATATAAATAATCTGACATGTATTAATTCTATTTCAACTCAACAGGGTAAAATAAGGAAATTATATTTTTCTCCTGATGGAGAGTTTCTTTTTATATGGGGGAAAGAGCTTTTTATCTGGAATCTCTCAAAAAATTTTAAGGAAGATCTTGAGTTTTGCAGTAAAGGTGTCACTTGCCTTGCATTTTCTCCTGATAATAATCTTGTGGTAACAGGTGATAATAGAGGTGTTATAAAAATCTGGCATAAATCTATAATATGTGAGCTGAATTATATATATTATTTAATCAGTGATAAAGTAATGGTGTCAAATTTTCATGAAGCATTTAAAAAGAAGAATATTCACTTTGAACCTGTTCAATCTAGTAATGATTTTAAAGAACAGGAAACCATTAAAATTCCCCAGGAAAAGACAGATAAATATGAACCTGCAGGATTAAGAAATGCATGGAAAAATGTAATTAATTTGTTTAATAAATAGATTCATAAATAAGTGAAAAGAGGAAAAGGGTGCACAATGAATAAATTATAGATTGTTACTAGAAAATAACTATAAATTTTAGGAGGCTGTTTTTATGAAAGAAAAATTAAAAGTTTATTTTGAATCCAGACGAGAGGAAATAACAGAATATACTATTTCTATTTTGAAGGAAATGGTTCGTGAAAAAACTGTAAATGCAGGTAAAGATAGTTTAAAAGATTTTCCATATCTTACAATTCCGGGTGAAGAAAGTAAGGTTGCCCGAATAGTTATGAGAGAACTTGACAAATACGGTATACCTTATGATGTGAGGGAACTCGTTAAGGGAAGAGCCAATGTTATAGGTTATTATGGTAAAGGCGAACCTTCCCTTCTGGTAGGAACCCATATGGATGTAGTTCCTCCAGGAGACGGATGGGACAGCGATCCTTTTGAACCTTATATTAGAGATGGTAAAATATATGGCCGTGGAGTCCTGGATAACAAAGGACCTCTGGTGTGTACACTTGTTACTATGAAGATATTTAAGGAATTAGGAATTGACCTTTCCGGAAGTTTTATGCTTGGGGCCATAGTAAGTGAGGAATTCAGAGAAAAAGGTGAGATGGATCCCGGGATAGAATTCTTAATTAAAGAAAAGCATCTTTCCCCGAAATATGCTATAATTCCTGATATAGGAGAAAATATGGAGAAGATTGATATTGCAGAAAAGGGCCGTCTTGTAGTAAAAGTGATTTCCACAGGTAAACAGGCACATGGTTCCACACCTGAAAGAGGAATAAATGCAGTATTTATGATGAATGATTTCCTGGTAAAATTGAAAAATCTTAAAATGTCATACAAAGAACATAAATATCTTGGTAACCCTTCTTTAAATCTTGGTGTTATAAGAGGTGGTTCTGCAGCAAATATTGTTCCTGCCCGATGTGAAGTTCTTCTTGATATACGTTATTTACCAGGTCAGACTGGAGAAGGAATAGTTCAGGAACTTAAAACCCTTGCAGGAGAAGTGGAAGGTAAATTTGATTTTCATATTGAACAGTGCAGTTATCCTCATGAGATTGAACCTGATAATATACTTGTAAAGACAATACAGAAAAATTCAAAGGATATTACAGGAATTGAACCTTTTCCCTTTGGTCTCGGAGGAGGCACCTTTGCAAAATCATTTAATCTGGCAGGTATTATAGCTGTAGGGTTTGGCCCCGGTGATGATTTCGCTTTTCATGTATCCAATGAATATGTAGAAATTAAACAACTGGTAGATTTTTCACATCTTTTGGGTGCCATAGCTATTGATTTGTTGTGTAAATAATTATATAATAAGTTTCTAAAGGTAATTTTTTGACAAGTGGAGGAAGGATGTATGAGTGAAGAAGAAAAACGCATCTGTCATCCTGATGGCCGGATAAAGTATATAGATACACCTGAAGGCAGATATAAATTTAATTAT
>JAKJGF010000025.1 GCA_022704525.1 Bacillota bacterium
AATGACAAGGAGGGAAACTGGCTATGTTTCTAAAAAATTTATTAAAAATCAATTTTGTGCAGGTAAAATTAGTGCAATAGGTATTCGAACCAACACTTTTTTTACACAACCTATGGGTAGAGCTTTTCTGAAGGTTTTTACTACGGATTTATTACTGGTAATAAGGCATCCAAATCTGATACCCGGTATGCCATATTCTTTACCAAAGCTTTTAATTATAATGAGATTACTGTATTTTTTGTATTCTGATATGATGGATTCATTATTTTTTGCAAAATTCATAAATGATTCATCTATTATATATGTAAGGGGTAATTCTTCTAATAATTTCATAATATCGTGTTTATTTATAATTAATCCTGTAGGATTATTCGGATTTACAAGTATTATCTGATGGACCTTTTCTTTTTTCGCTACAGTAATTAATTTATCAGTATTTAATATAAAATTATCTTCTTCTGTAGAAAAATAAATTGAATTATAAGTTTCTTTTTCATATTCTCCAAAAGTCGGAAGGACAATGAGTTTTTTTTCTTCTTTATAGAGTTTAAATACTTCTTTAATTAACTGACAGGAACCATTACCTAAAACTACATCTTCCTCCTCAACCTCAAAGGGAAGGATTTTTCTTGTTTTATCCAGGAGGATTTTTTCATTTGATGGATAACAGGCCATAAGGAGTCGTGTATAATTTTTTATCTCTTCAACAAGTTCCTCAGGTGGGAAGTAATCATTATATAAGAGATTAAAATCGTGAAATTTATAATTCCAGTACCCCCCGAAGGATTTAGTTAAATATTCTATCTTTTCTTCATCAGGAGAAAATAGATATCTTGTTATTCGTAGATCTTCTATATCATCTATTTCATACCAGGCTTTATTGTTTATTGATTTTGCGTAGATTTCCTGTTTTCCTATGAAAACCAGCAATTTAAGTATGATTTCATAATAACTGTTTCTACTCTGGGTTTTCATATAGATCTCCAGAGTAGGTAAAAATATATCCTGAAAAAAATCTCTCTTAAAATGATAGAGATTTAAAGTTTTATAAAGGCTTTTTATATTTACATGTCTTTTTTTTGTAATTATATTTGTTATTCTGTTATGAGAGTCTATCTCAAGGGCAGTACCTTCCATATAATTTTCATAATTGTCTACAAGGGCTATATTTTTATCTGTATTAAATAGGTCTTCAATTATTTCAGGGTCAAAATAAACATCACTTTCAAAGAGAATAAGATCATTTTTTATATATTTTCCGGCAAGCCAGAGGGAATATATATTATTTGTATCTCTGTAAATATCATTATCTATATAATTTATCCTGAGTTTTTCATATTTACCATTCAGACGTCGGATTATTTCATCTTTTTTATAACCTACAACTATATGAACAGTGTCAATTTTTTCACTGTACCTCAGGAGTGAATCCAGTATATTTTCTATAATTGCTTTATTATTTATTTCTACAAGGCATTTTGGCATTTCTATAGTATAGGGTAATAGCCTTTTTCCTATACCTGCTGCAAGAATTATAATGTCTTTTTTCATAATTACTCCTTTATCTCTGAGAAGGCTCTATCAATTAATTTCATAGTAGCTTCTTTATTAAAATTGGTTTTATAAAAGATCTTCTTTGCTGAAGGTGGATATATGGCTTTTTTTAGTGCCCCTTCAAGTTCTCCTTTATCTGACATTTTTATAGAATCATCTATAACACAGGCAAATTGATGAGATGCAATTTCCAGTAATTTAATTTTTTCCCAGGTTATGTCTTTACCTTTAAGGAGGATGATTTTTTTCCCCATATATAACCCTTCTGTCAGTGGTGTTCCATTGCTCCCTATGACTATTTCACTGGATTTAAGTTTTTCTATTTTTCCCTGGGAGGTTTTTAATATGTTAATATTATGCCGATTTTCAAAGATTTTTTCCAGTTTATCCACATATAATGCATAAACACCCGGATGTATACTGACAAAACACTTATATTCAGAAGATATATTTTCAAGGATTTCAAATGTTAAAGCCATTTCTCCCCAGTCTGCCCAGTAGGAAGGACAGATATATACCTGGTTCTTATTTGCCTTTATTTCATGAGGATTGTTATAATACTGGAGAGCTTTAAGATAACCAATTTTTTTGATTTTTTTCTCTGTATCTCTTCCTCCTCTTTTATATTCATCTTCTTCCATAGGATTTGCTGCCCAGAGCTGGAGAAAATCTTTCAGAATAAATAATCTTATTTCAGTATTAGGAGCATAGGTAAACCATCTTTTAGGAGAACATCCGTGGTCTATAAAGATCTGTTTCATACCCATGTAATTGAATTTATTATGTATGTCTACATTTATTAGATCTGACCAGAAGGCAATATTTATATGATTTTTTAACTGTAATTTATTTATTTCCTGCTTTAGTTCTTCTCCTTCTTTACCAAGATAAACAAACTCACCACCATAATTTTCATAAAGAAAGGTATACTGGGAATAAAGATATTCTTCCTTATTTGGAAGTAACATGTAGGTAAGGTTGTATTTCATTGATTTCTGACTCCTTAATGCGTAATGCGTAATGCGTGATGAATGATGGGGTTAATCGGAGCGAACACAGGGGTTCGCCCTTATAGGTCCTCACGTCTCACGTCTCACTTGGTACCGCAACAGGCAAGTTAGTATCCATCTCACAAGTCTGTCCCTCTCCGGGCTCTTACGCAAAATCTATGATTCTGTTACAATGAAATCTGTTATTACAGAATATACAGTTTTGTATTTATTTAAATTATAACTTTCTTCTTTGACGGCATATCTTTTGCTCCAGAGCCCGGACAGGGACAGGTGTATATGTTTTTTGGATACTTTTTTACCTGTTGCGGTACTTAGTTATTTTCATTAAAAGCTCACCCTTAATCTCTGTAACTCCTTCAGGGGGAGGGCCACTTTCTGTATGTTTGAATTCCAGAGAATCATTTGAAAGGGTACTTTCAATACTTTTTCCTACAAAAAATACTGGTGTTTTATATTCACTTGTATTAAGAGAGGTACCGCTTGATTTAATAAGACCTTCAACAGAAGGAAAATTGTCTATTATATATTTATCACCATCTTTTTTCCCTGAAAAATTAAAGTCATATTCAGTTTTATCCCAGGCAAAGGCTATTTTTTCTTCATCAGGGAAAACTATTTCTGTTAAATCTTTTTTGCTAATTAAAATTTTCCCCTCACCTTTCAGTGAATTATCTTTGAATACATCAATAGAAAGATCTTTAATTGTTATGTCCCAGTTTAATTTTGGAGGGAACTCTTCCAGTAACATTTCGTATTTCCCTTCTCCTGTGCCACCTGTCCAGGTTTCCACTTTTTCCATAGTTACAGATGTATTTGTCTTCTCAGGAACAGGAGTGTCCTGAATGGAAGAAACAGACGTTGTAACCGCTGCCGGAGATGGACTGGTTACGTCAACATTATTCTTACCCTGCTGACATCCTGCCAGTATAAGGATTAATATTAGAGATAAATATAATAATTTTTTCATAATGCTTCTCCTCTCTATAAATGTTTTTTAAGATTATTCGCTAAGGAATGTATTTAATCCTTTTTTTCATCTCTACAGGTTTTTTCTCATTTCTGAAGAATGTAAAAATAAGATGAAAAAAAAATATGCTCAGGTTATAATAGATATAGATTTACATCATAATTCCCGTCTTTATACCTATCTTATACCGGATGAGATGACTCTAAAACCCGGTATGACTGTTCTGGTGCCTTTTCGTAAAAAACAGACTATAGGGTATGTTATAGGAATTTTATCTGATTTATCTTTAGATTCTTCTTCTAAAAAAGAGAGAGATCTTTTTGGTGAAATTAAATCTGATTATTCTCTGAAAAGTATATCCCGTGTTTATGAGGATGAAATATGGATTAATGAAGAATTGCTCTCTCTGGCGAGGTGGATGAGTGATTATTATATGTCTTCTCTTTCTTCTGTTCTTAAATGTATTTTTCCATGTGGAATAAGAAGAAAGAAGACCTTTCAGATAACCCTTCATCCGAAAGCAGAAAAGTTCTCTGGAAATATTAAATCAAAGGATTTATTAAAGGTTTTTCGATCTCTTATTAAATATAAAAATTCTTTAGCTTTATCTGAACTGGCAGAGGTTACTAAAATCCCAATGGAGAAGCTTAAAGAAAACTTAAAATCTCTTAAAGATATGGGACTGGTAAAAGTAGATGAAGATTTTCTTCCACCCAGGGCAAGACCGAAAGTTATTCAGGTAGTGAACCTGAATATAGAAAGAGAAGAGCTTTTCAGAACTATAGAAAAGTTAGAAAAATCAGCACCTAAACAGTCATGTCTACTGAAATTCTTGATTGACCATAATAGTAAATTTACTATGACAGAACTTTCAAAAAAATCTGATATCAGTCTTTCCACAATCAGGAGTCTCAGGGAAAAAGGCTATATTATACTTAAAGATGTAGAAATACGCCGTAATCCTCTTACAGGTAACAGAAATTTCGGAGAACATAATTTCACATTAACTCAGGAACAGCAGAAAGCCTTTAATTCTATTTCTCAGGCTATAAATTTAAGAAAGCATGAGGTTTTTTTACTTCACGGTATAACAGGAAGTGGTAAAACAGAGGTTTATCTTCAGTCTATTTCCAGGGCTTTAGAACTGGAACGTCAGGCTATAATGCTTGTTCCTGAAATATCACTTACCCCTCAGACTATTGAGAGGTTTTATAGTAGATTTGGAGATAAGATAGCTCTTCTTCACAGTAAACTTTCTGAAGGTGAAAGATATGATGAGTGGAGACGTCTGAGAGACGGAAAAGCCTCTATTGCCATAGGAACTCGTTCAGCTCTTTTTGCTCCTCTTCCTTCTGTGGGGCTTATAGTTATAGATGAAGAACATGAGACATCTTATAAACAGGAAAGTATGCCCCCTTATCATGCGAGGGAAGTTTCTATAAAGAGAGCAGAACTTAATAATGCGGTTTTAATACTTGGAAGTGCCACTCCCTCAGTAGAAATTTTTTATAGAGCCAGGCAGAATAAAATCAGTCTTTTTTCTTTACCTTTCAGAGTGGAGAAGAGAAATCTGCCATCAGTAGAAGTGGTAAATATGAGTGAAGAATTAAAAGAGGGAAATAAAACTATTTTCAGTTATTCCCTTCAGAGATCCCTCTGGGAATGCCTGGAAAAGAATGAGAAGATATTGCTTTTTTTAAACAGGAGAGGTCATTCTTCTTTTGTACTCTGTCGTGATTGTGGTTTTGTTGTAAAATGTCAGTTCTGTGCAGTATCTCTTAACTATCACAGTGACAGGGGTACTCTATCCTGTCATTATTGTAATAACCAGATTAAGTTACCATCTTTTTGTCCGAATTGTAAGAGCAGACGTATTAAATATTTCGGTGTGGGAACACAGAAAGTGGAGATGGAAGTAAATAAATTCTTTCCACAGGCAAGGACTATAAGGATGGATAGCGATACTACTGTAAAGAAAGGTTCCCACAGGGCTCTATTAGACAGATTTTTAAAAGAAGATAAAACAATCTTAATAGGTACCCAGATGATTGCAAAAGGACTGGATTTCCCCGAAGTAACACTGGTAGGTATAATAACTGCTGATACAGCAATTAATTTGCCTGATTTCAGAGCAGGTGAGAGGACATTTCAAATCCTTACCCAGGTTTCCGGAAGAGCCGGCAGAGGAGATGTACCCGGCAGAGTAATACTCCAGACCTATGCTCCAGAACACCCCAGTATACTGGCCGCCAGAAATCATGATTATAAGTCTTTTTATGAGAAAGAGATAATAGAGAGAAAAGAACTTTCTTACCCTCCTTTTGAGACTATTATAAGGGTTCTTTTTACAGGGAAAGACGAAAGAACGGTAAGAATGACCGGTGAGGAACTTGCAGGTTCTCTGAAAGATATGTTTACTTCTGCCAGAGGAATGGTTTTAGGTCCCTGTGAAGCTCCTATAGGAAAGATCAGGGAAAACTATCGATGGCATTTTATTCTAAAGGGAGAAGATATATCTTACCTCAGGAATAGCCTGAGAGACGCATTAAATAAGATTTCTATTAATTCTGCTGTGAGAATGTCTATTGATGTAGATCCTCTGGGAATGATGTAAGGTCTACTTGCTATTATTATTTGTTTATACTATAATATATTTAAAGTATAAAGGAGGTGTTTCTTATGGGGTTAATCCTGTCTTTACAGGAAGAAGGTATTGCTGCTAAATGGATGATGCTGGTTGGTATTGGTGTGGTTGTACTTTCTATTATTACAGAGGTAATACTGACTTTTCTCCGGGGTAGTATGAATGCAATAGCTTTACTGGATCTTCCTACAATGATCTGGTATTTTGGACTCTTTCTAATTTTAATAGGTCTTTTATTGATGCTTAAGAATATGGTTTTCCCACCGGGAGAAAATAAAAGGGTAGAAGAAAATTTTAAAGCCAAAGCTCTTATTTTCACAGGGATTCTCTGTCTTATTATAACAGTAATATTAAATTTTATTAAACATACCTTTAAAGATGGGTGCTTTACTGGAATAATAGCCTTTCATTTGTCTCTCAGCATTCCAAGACTTGGTATTTTAATCGGTATTGCTATTTTTCTGGCAGGCCTCCTTATGAGTATAAAATATCTTATGGGTTGTATGTTAAAGATTATATGGCCTTTTAAGAAAAAGCGATAATTCAGTTCTGAAAAAATGATATAAATTTTTTCATTTTATATATAACATATCCTGTGATTCTTGAAAATATATCTTTCCGGGCTATTACGGCAAGTTCCTTGTTATTACGGGCCTGGTAATAGTCCGGTTTTATTTCTAAAGCTTTATCATAGCAGTAAATAGCTTCATCATATTTTTTCTGATAAACTAATATATTTCCTTTGTTAAACCAGGTAGTAGGGTCTTCTTTATTAATATTTAAGGCCTTATTATAGGAATCAATTGCTTTATCATATTCTTTTAGATGTATCAGTGTATTTCCTCTGTTTTGCCAGATAACAGGGTCATTTAAATTAATCTCTAAGGCTTTATCATAACAATGAAGGGCTTCTTCATATTTTCCCTGATTATGTAAGCTTACACCTTTATCGTTCCATGCAAGGTAATAATCAGGTTTTATTTCCAGGACTTTATTATAACATATTATGGCTTCTTTATATTTTTTCTGAAGTCTCAGTATATCACCTTTATTTTGCCATATGGCATAATCTCTGGAATTAATTTCCAGTGCTCTATTGTAATATTGAAGGGCTTCTTTATATTTTCCCTGATTATGCAATATAACTCCTTTGTTATTCCATGCCAGATAATATTCTGGCTTTAGTTCTATAACTTTATCATAACTTTTCATAGCATCACTATATTTACCTTCATGTCTTAAGGCATCTGCTTTGTTTTGCCATATGGCGTGATCTTTTTGATAAAGTTCCAGAGCTTTATCATAAAATTTTATAGCTTCTTTATATTTTCTCTGTTTATGAAAGATAATACCTTTGTTATTCCAGGCAAGATGGTGATCTGCCTTGATTGCCAGAACCTTATCATAATGATGGAGAGCCTCTTCTTCCTTTCCCTGTAGTCTTAAGGCATCTGCTTTATTTTGCCATATAGCATAATCCTGTTTATTGAGTTCTATGGCCTTATCGTAATATTTTATCGCTTCCTCATATTTTCCCTGTTTATGAAGTATAACTCCCCTGTTATTCCATCCAAGATGATCTTGTGGGTTAAGTTCTAAAAGTTTATCACAACATTCTAAAGCTTCTTCATATTTACCGAGACCTTTTAAAGCATCACTTTTTTTACTCCAGATAGCAGTGTCATTTCCATCAAGCTCCAGAGCTTTATTATAGCAAAGAATAGCTTCATTATAATTTCCTTCATAAATTAAGGCATCTCCCTTATTCTGCCAGAGAACAGGATCTTTTGGATTGAGCTTCAGGGCTCTATCATAATACTGTATGGCTTCTCTGGCTTTGCCCTGAGTGTATAGAAGAACTCCTTTATTATTCCAGGCAATATAATATTCAGGATTTATTTCCAGTGCTTTATTGTAACAGTACTCAGCTTCTTTAAATTTCTTTTGATGCCTTAAGGCTTCTCCTTTATTAGCCAAGATAAACCCATTCTGTCTGTCTATCTTTAAGGCTTTATCATAATACTCTATGGCTTTTTCATATTTTCCCTGATTGTATAATATCATACCTTTAGAGGATAAAGCATTTACATCATCAGGATTAAGAGATAGTATTTTATCCAGATATTTGATAGCTTTTTCATAGCTCCCCTGGTTAAAGAGGATGAGTGATCTGTCATTTAAGGCAGTTAGATCCTCAGAAAAAAGTAATTCTTCCTCTTCCGAGGAGGTTTTGTTCCAGCAAAGTTCAATAATCTTCTTTAATTCCTTATCCAGTTTTTCTTTTTGTCTTTTTGAAATGAGATTATCCAGATTTTTTCTTGTTTCTTCTTCTATATTCTTTGCTTTACAGATACATAAATTCCATTCTTCTATTTTTTGATTTAAGATGTTTCTCTGTTTTTCATTTATATCTCCTTCATTTTCAAGTATTAACTCTATCATTAATCTGTATAGATGTATGTGTTCAGGATTGGATTTTATGTTATTAGAAGAGTCATTCATAAGAGATATCTCCTTAAATTAAGCTTTCAACTTTCAGCTATCAGTGCCTTTCCTTCTATAATTATTTTATCAGAAGATAGGATTATTTTCAATTGATCTTACAATTATTCTAAAACCTTTATAACTGACTGCTGAAAGCTGATTGCTTAATAATTATTGACATTATTTTATTTATTTTATATAATACATTATTATAGATTAAATACTTTATAAATATAAAATAATATTTTGTAATAAAATAAATACAAGTTTTATATATATGGAGGTGTTTTTTATTGAAAAAAAGCAAAGTGATTTTTCCAGTCATATTTCTTTTACTTCTGGTTGTAATAATATGGAAATTTTCTAACTTTAGAGTAAATGTTAAGGAGGTACATATAACTTATCCACCTTATTTAGATAGACTTGATGTATTCAGTGTATGGTGTGCCGGTATTATAATACCTTTTGAAGAAAGAGAAGTTTATTCGGAAATTACCGGTGTTGTAGATAATATATTGATAAAAGAAGGTGATAAAGTAAAGAAAGGTCAGATACTGGCTTTAATAAGAAATCCCGATATTTCAAAAGAGTTAATAGATACTGAAACTCAATTAAATGAAGAAGAAGCAAATTTATCCAAACTTTTAAAGACTCAGGAGATAGAAAAACAAAAGAGCAGAGCTCAGGTAATACAGTCAGAAATATCTGTAGAAGATGCGAAAACTTATCTACAGCAAATGGAAAATGAAGCCAGAATGGCGGAAAAAAAGGATCAGTCTTCTATAGATTCTGCTATAACTGCTTTACAGGAAGCTGAAAATTCTCTTCAAACTCTGAAAGAGGATCTTAATTCTCAGTATGCCTCAGTTGCTTTGAAGGTTAAAGTGGCAGAAATGTCACAGAAACAGGCTGAAAATGATATGAACCGTTTAAAAGAACTCTTTCAGGCAAAGATTGTTTCACAGAAATCTATGGAAGATGCTCTGGATGCTTATGAACGGTCACGCCTGGCCTATGATTTTGCAGTGGAAGAACTGGAAAATTTAAAGGCAAGGAATGAGCAGGATCTGGAAGCGGCCAGATTGAAAGTGGAGGAATGTAAGTCCTTACTTGAAAGTGCCAGGAAACAGGCACTTCTTAATGAAGAGCTTAATAAGGAGAAAATAAAACAGGCTCAAATTAAATTAGAAAAATATAAAGAATCTCTTCAGTTATCAGATTCAGGTAATACAATTTCTTTAGAAATAAATATGGCAAGAGGTAAACTTTCTCTTTTAAGAAAAAAATTTCTTGAAACTCAAAAAAAATCCCTTTCATTACAGATACTGAGTCCTATAGAAGGACAGATAGCCCTTATAGATAAAGAAATAAAGCTCGGTAAACAGGTTTCTCCCGGAACAAGGTTATTTATCGTTTCTGATCTCTCCCATTTTAAAATAAAGGCTTCTATTAATCAGTCAGATATTTCATCTATTAAGAAAGGGCAGGAAGTTAGAATTTACGGCAGTGGTATAGATAGATGGAATGCTATCACAGGAAAGGTTTTCTCTATAGCTCCTATGGGACAGCCCGGTCAGAGAGAGAATGAAAAAAAAGTAAATTTTGAAGTCTTTATTGATTTTGATACAGTCTGGTATTCAATTAGTGATGATACAGTAAGAAAATTAAAAAAACATATTCCAGAAAATAAAATTCCAGAAAATAAACTGGACTTACTTACAGGATGGATGGAAATTACTGATTTAACTCTGAAGAGAGTGAAAAATAAAATTCCTCCAGATAAATTTGAGGCTATAAAATCTCTTAAAAACAGGAAGTTTTTGAATTCTAAAGATGAATTGGCTAAAACTTTCAAGGAATTGAATCTCAGTAGTGAGGAAATTTCTATAGTTAGCTATGAGAGTATATGTTATAAACCTATATTATACAGCAAATGTTCTGAAAGTGAATTAATAAAAAAACTAGAAGATCAAAATTTTAAAAAAGATGAAATACAGGTAATTTTAAAGTTTGCTTTTCATTCTGTAGATCTCAGGGCCGGTATGTCTATGGATCTTGAATTTGTTACTGATTTTAAAGAGAATGTTCAGGTAGTTCCCCCCAGATCAATTATTCGAGAAGGTGATAAAACCTATGTTTTTCTTTATGAGAAGGGAAAAGCTAAAAAGACAGAAGTAGAGACAGGTCTATCTAATATGTTTTATATTGAGATATGTGGCGGTCTTTCCAATAATAGTGAAATTATCTGGGACTGGCAGGGTAATCTCTCTGATGGAGATTCGGTAAAACAAAGGAAGATAGGTTATTAAATGAATTTTTTACTCAGATATTTAAACCTGGCCATAGATGGATTTATTGCAAATAAACTCAGATCCTTTCTGAGTGTCCTCAGTTTATCTCTCGGTGTAACATCTATTATAATAGTTATGGCCCTGAGTCAGGGAGCAGAAGAAGCACTGAGAAACTTTAATCACATGAAAAAAGGATGGTTTATAATACAACCTGATTTGATTATGTTTCCTGAGGCTCTACTGGAATATAAAACCTGTAAGACTATAAAGGATAACTGCCTTCGTTCAGTTAAGATCAGCCCTTTTAAAGAAGTATATATGGAATGTTATGATTTATGGATAAGAAGGTATGAAAAAATTACAGGTATCTCAGAATATGTGGAATTATATCAGCCTCTTCTGAAAGGAAGATTTATTAATTATGAAGATATTGCCTCAGGTAACTCTGTATGTGTAATGGTTAATTCAGTTCTGGAATCAAATCCTCTTGATACATATTTTATGTTTTATTTTAGAGAACCTCTGGATAAAAGAATGAAGATTAAAAATTCTTCTGTCCAGCTTATAGGGATTCTGGATGTAGATCCCTATGGCCAGGGTTTTGGTATAGATAATATAATTATGCCCATTACAACAGTAATTTCTATGACAGGTGATAAAACTGTTAATAAAATCGAGGTTAAAATGTCTTCTTCCTCTGAAGAAGAAGCCATAGAAGAGCTTAGAGAAGCTTTGAAGATTGATTATCAGTATAAGTATCACTGGTTTAAAATAGAACCTGCTATGAAAGAGTTCAAAAGTAAAGAGGAAGCAGTTCGATTTTCAGGTATGGTTTTATTTTCTATTGCACTTATTACTCTTTCTGTGTCCGGTACAGGTATAATAAATATTCTCATGGTTTCTGTTTATGAAAGGGTTCTTGAAATTGGTATAAGAAGATCTCTCGGGGCAAGTAAAAAAGAGATTCTTATACAGTTTCTCATTGAAGCATGTCTTATTTGTTTTGCAGGTGGTCTTTTAGGTATTTTAATCTCCTGGCTTTCTATGGGATCTCTTATAAAAGTAATTAATGATTACGGTCTTTATAATATAAGACTTTCAGACAATGTGAACTGGCCTTTTCTTATACCTTTTTCACTTATTTTTTCTTCTTTTCTTGGTATTATCTTCGGTGTATATCCTGCCAGTCTTGCTGCAAAACTTGATATTGTGGAATGTCTCAGATATGCAGAAGGAGATTATTAATGAATTCTGTTGAAAGATGGATAGAGACTTTGCCTTTTCCTTTAAAATGGCTCATCTTTATAATGAAGAATATAGATAACTTTCTCAGTAAGCATGGGTCCTTTCAGAGTTTTTTATTATTTTTCCTTTATAATTATGATTATATCCTCGTAATAATTTTCGCACTGATTATAATGGTTATCTGGTATGATATGAAATACCGGGGAACTCTTAAGGTTTATGATTATATTTTTCAGGCTCTGGAAGGTATCAGAGAAAATAAGATTAGAGCCTTTTTTTCCATCTTTGGTCTCAGTATAGGTATTGCATCTGTTATAGGTATACTTGGAATCGGACAGACCTCCAGGGGAATTACTTATTATGAGAGAGAGAATAATCAGGATGTTTCATATGTATTCTCTTTATTATCTCCCCGGGAAATAAGTAAACGTGGTGGAAGTAGAGAAGAAATAGAAAAGGTACATTTTCATTCTCTTATTAAGCTGGATAATCAGGATATAATCAATATAAGAGAAAAATGTAATTACATAAAGAAAGTAAATTGTTATATTGATCTGGAAAGAGAAAAAATAGAATTTAATAATAAGATTTCAGAAGCCTATTTTTCAGGATTCTTTGAAATACCAGATAGTAATAATTTTTTAATTGCAGGGCGTTTCTTTACATTGGATGAAATAGAGAACTCCAGAAAAGTATGTTTAATAACAGAAGATTTGAAAGAGGAACTTTTTGGTAATATAGATCCTGTAGATAAATATATAAAAATGAGGGATACACTTTTTTCTGTAAAAGGTGTTATAAATAAATTACACGATAAATGGCGTGTTTACATACCATATTCACTGCTAAAGGATGAAATATCAGAAAAAGGTTTTGATTTTATTACTATTCAGACCACTACAGGATGTGATCCTTCCTCTGTGATGAAAGAGATTAGTGATATTATACGAAAAAGACATAATTTAAAATTTTTTGCCCTTGAAATGAGTGAAAATTTGGATGTAAGGAAGTCCTTTCAGGAAAAACTTCAGGAAAAGGTTTCTCTAACACCCATACAGGCTATAATGGGTGTTATAGCTTCCATATCCCTTATAATAGGAGGACTTGGTATAATGAATATAATGCTTGTTTCCGTGACACAGAGGACAAGAGAAATCGGTGTGAGACGTGCTATGGGGGCAAGCAAATCCGATATATTATCACAGTTTTTACTGGAATCTATATTTTTAAGTATTATAGGAGGATTTATAGGACTTATTCTTGGTATCCTCGGAACAATAGGAATAGTAAATATTTTAAATAAATTTGGCTACCCTGTTATTTTCATGCTCAATTATTTTAGTATAAGAAATAATTTACTCCTTGCCATGTTATTTTCTATGGCAGTAGGTGTACTTTTTGGCGAATACCCTGCCAGAAAGGCCTCTCAGATGGACCCCATAGATTGTTTGAGACATTCGTGAGACGTGTAGGGGCGAACCCCTGTATTCGCCCCACTGTCAAACCATCTCCTTTTTACTATTGCAAGATATACCATTATCATATCGGTATTGAGACCTTTTTTCTCACCTGTGTCTTCAGTCATTGTAAACACTTCCTTATCATATTAGTAATTCCCTTGCGATTTTTATATAATTTTCCAGACCCTCAAAGTTTTCTTTCTGGTTTATTAATTTCTCGAAATTTTCCAGAGCTTCCTTAAATTTACCTGCTTCAAAATAAAATAATCCCAGGCTGAAGATAGCTCTGTTATTCCATGGCGCACTTCTTAAGGCTCTTTTCATAGAGATTATGGCATAGTCTATAAAACCAAGTTCATAAAAACGAAAACTTAATAGATTATAAGCCTGAAACTGTGTTGGGTCAAGAGTTAAACTTTTCAAGAGGCAGTTTATTGCTTCATTTTTCATATTTAGAGAGGAATAACTTTTCCCGAGGTGATAGTAGAGAGATGCATAGCCAGGAGTTTTATTAATAGCTTCCATATACTCCGGTATGGAGTTTCTTATTTTTTCTGCTTCCCTCAGAGGATGGGCCAAGGTCTGGAAATATTCTTCCTGTTCCTTTCCATGCAGGTTATAGATATATTCTTTTACCAGTTCACAGAATTCTTTATGATATGGAATTTTATCTATAGAATTTTTATCATATACTGTATGGCTTTCTCTGTAGACACAGGCCGAGTAAAAGTTATAATAATTTTCTAAAAAATGGCCGAAAATTCTGCAGAATCTTGGTCTTAACTCATAGATAAGACATTTTCTTTTTTCTATATCACAGTAAGGACAGATGGTTTTATTGTTATATTCCTGCCAGGAAATAGTCTGAGTAGAATCATAATAGTTTATGTAATCTATTTCCAGAGGTGTAACATTTAAATCTGATATATCCAGACAGCATTCTACACAGAATCGGCAATGTTTTGCTTCCAATTCACAGTCTATTTTATTATATATTTTCCTGAGTCTTTTAAAGATTTTTTCTTTCATATATATGAAATTCAATGAATTTAAAAGAAAATCTTTCTGAAGATATGGATAATCGGTGATCCATGAGAGGTTGGGGTTTTATAGTGTAGGGGCGAACCCCTGTGTTCGCCCCTCTGTCGAATCATCTCCCCCTTACGCATTACGCATTACGTGTTTCCTTTGGAGTAATCAGATCCATCAGATCCGGCGGTTTTGTATCGGGCTTTTGTTTTACTATTTCTTTATCAAATAAGGGAGGTGGAACAAATATCCACTTCTCTTTTTTCCCTGTCATAATTTGTCCTTCTATCATCATTTCATCCCAGAGGGTATCTTTTGCCCATTCTGTTTTTGTATAACCATATTTCTGAGGTTTTGGTTTATCTGTAGGAATATACACTGACAGACCATTGGAATCCTTATAAAATTCTGAATGCTGTTCTGCTATAATGGCAGTCTGTGTGGCTTTAAGGAGAGCAACTGCTTTTTCCTTTAGCCCTGGGCTTTGAATATCAGGACTTTTAATCACTTTTTCTGCAAAATCTATTACATCCCTGTACTGACCGTAGGGTTCAATAAAGGGAATAGTTTTACTGTAGGATTCACTTTGACTGGCTATTTTTCGTATATCATCTATATTACCATTATTGCTTGTAAGTTCTTTTGTATTTTTTATGACTTCACCTGCAAAATCTGAGGCAGCTTTTGCAATAGTATCCATTTTACTCAGATCTATTGCTGATAGAGTTGGTAATTGATCCTGAATTTTAGTACTTTCATTGATTATCTTTTTTGCTACCATTTCAGGAGTAATATTTACCTGCCTTCTTACCATAGAATCTATTGATTTCAAAAGTTTTCCATTTTCACCGAAGATACTTGAATAAGGCCATCCACCATTTCCTTCTGCTTCCTCAGAACCTATCATAATTCCAGCGTGATCTTTTATTTCATAGGCAACTTCTGTCTGACCCATAAGACAGCAGTCAAAACCTACAATATCAAATTTATCCTTTCCAAGGGCTTTTTTAGCTTCATCCAGAGCTCTGGCCAGATCGGGAAGAGACATAACAGATTTTTCGCTGTCGTCATTTGCTACTCCTGCAAAGCCTCCTCCGTGATTACTTACAATTAGGAGGGTATGTTTTGCAGGATATTCCTTATGGGCCCATATGATAAACTCTTTGAGTTCATCAGGATTTGCTGTGTTTATATCTCCTAAATCCATTTTTACAGGTGATATAATGTCGTCTGGATTATCACTTTTTGTTACATAAAATCTTCTCGCACCATCCCAGGGACTTATCCCTCTGTGCTGTCTTGAACCACGGTCAAATTGAACCAGAATATTTATAGATTTACTTGATCCGTATCTTTCCAGATCCACCATGTTTTTAGCCATACTTTCTTCCAGTGTATTGTCTCCTGCCATATAAATCACTATATTCCATTCTTTAGGACTATCAGTTTTAAAAGAAGTATTTTCTGTCTGAGTAAAAGGTGCAGGTTTATTTTCAACCTCAATTGCCTCCTTTGAATATGTTTGTAGAGATTTAAGATTTACTTCTTTTAAATTCAATGATCCTTCAGACATTATCACTTTATCCTGAACTTCTTCTTTTACTTTCTTCTTTTTTATAGTTGTTTTATGATTTATATGGTTTTTATGTGTTAAAGGATTTATATTTGTCATTAATTTTTTCCTTTCACTGAAGATTGCTATGGTACGTCAGATTTATTATAACTTAAATACAGAGAAAAAGTAACCTCTAATTGTAAACTTTTTGTAAACTTTTTATACACTTTCAGATTATAGCTTATCTTATTTTTGAATTAAGTCTGTGTACTCTATCAAGGAGATCTTTTCTTTCTTGAAAACCGAACCACTTGCCCCGGTAATAATGGTAAGTTCCATTATGATAGAGGGGATCTTCTAAGTTATAGAGATATTCTTTTTTTATTCTTTCAAAATCTTCTGTCCCCGGTACAGGGGAATATACAGAAAGATGATTTTCTATACCCAGAGTGTAAACATAATTCATAGTTTTTTCAACTTCTTCAAAGGTCTGTCCCGGAAGACCCATAATAGTATAAATTCTTATCTGCTTGCCGGAGAAGCCTGCAGAATAGAGATTTTCTATGGCCCTTTCAATATGAAGAGCAGTTACTTTATTTCCTGTTAAGACCTGTATTGTAGACCCAGTAGTCTCAAGGCTCAGATTTAATTCGGCGAAACCTGATTTTTTTAATAATTTTGCCATAGTCCTATCAATAAATCTGGCATGGAGTCCATTGGGTGTATGGAAATTTAATCTCCAATCTTCTCTGATTATCTCTTCCAGAAGAGACGTAATATGAGTGTTTAAAAGAAGAGCATCATCATAAAAAGCAAAATGAGAAACGCCGTAATTATGTTTCATATATTTAATTCCTTCAATAATCTTTTTCGCTTTTAACATACGGAAAGTGGGTTGTAATTTGTTTGAAGCACAGTAAGTACATTTATAGGGACATCCTTTAGAAGTTAAAAGAGTAACGTAATCAGGCTTTGTATAATGTGAGAAATCTGGAAAGAGAGACTCCATATCAGACTCCTCAAATTGGCCGAATATCTTAAAAAGTTTTTGTATATTCGAACCTTCAAATATAATATCTGCTCCCGATGTTTTTTTTGCGAATTCCGGACAGAGGGTGGGATAAATTCCTCCCAGTATAAGAGGAACGCCAGGGAATTTTTCTTTTAATATAGAAATAGCCAGGTGTACTCCCTGATACCAGTAAGTCATAACTGATGTTACAAGTATGAAATCTGGTGCAGAGATTTTTTTTAGTTCCTTTTTAAAAGCCTCTATGGGAATTCCATATCTTTTATATTTCCTGGGTATCTGTTTATATGGAAGGGGCTTTTCTATCTCTTCATCTACAAATTTACCTGTCATTTGAGGATCAAGCTTTTTTTCTTTTACTACTGAAGGATGGTTTCTATCCAGACAGTCCAGGAGGGTTATGGAAAAGCCCTTTTTCCTGAGAATTGATGATATATGAAGAAGCCCCAGAGGCTTCATCCAGAGATCATAGGCTTTAAAATCTATAATCCAGGGGTTTATAAGAAGAATATGTTTACTCATTTTTTTGACCTTCTATTGTTTTACTTTCTTTATATAAGAAAATAAAAATTGAGTCAATAGATTATTGACAACAGTTATTTAATTATGAAATAATAAATTCATTATGAATTTTAGAGCAAAAGAGATGAAGATTTATGAAGAACAGAGGAGATAAATATTATGCATACAGTTAATGCCATTGGAAAATCCTGCCCGGAACCAGTAATATTAACAAAGGAAGCTCTTGAAGAATTCAATGTAGATGATGCAATCTGCAGGGATAATGTGGAGAGATTTGCAAAGACTCAGGGTTGTACCGTTACGATAAAAGAGAAAGATAAGGAAATTCATTTAACGATCCAGAGAACTCAGAAACAGGCTGTTTCTCTGGAAAATCAGGAAGAAAAGAAAAAATCAATTACAAATACCGTATTTTATATAGCTTCAGATCAGATGGGAATCGGTGTTGAAGACCTCGGTCATATCCTTATGAGGGCCTTTATTAAAACAATAAAAGACTTAAAGAAAAAGCCTGAAAAATTAATCTTTGTAAATTCAGGCGTAAAGCTCAGTACAAAGGGTTCAAAGGTTATTTCTGACCTGCAAGAACTTCAGAAATCCGGTATTACAATACTTTCCTGCGGAACTTGCCTTGATTTCTATGGATTAAAGGAAGATCTGGAAGTGGGAAACATCTCAAATATGTTTGAAATACTTTCTTCCCTGGAGAAAGCAGATAAGGTAATAAGACCATAATGCTCTATCTTGATAATTCTGCTACATCATTTCCAAAACCTCCCTGTGTATTAAAAGCTATAGAGGAGTATCTTTTAACGATAGGGGCAAGCTCCGGTCGTTCCGGCCATAAACCTGCCTTAAAGGCTGGTAAAATGGTTTTTTCCTGTAGAGAGAAACTTGCTCGATTGTTTAATATTGAGGATTCTTCCAGAGTCATCTTCACTTCTGGAGCTACAGAGTCGTTAAATATCGCCCTGCAGGGTTTTTTAAAAGAAGGAGATGAAGTGGTTATAACGTCTCTGGAACATAATTCCGTTATACGTCCTTTAAGATATCTGGAAAAAGAAAAATCTATTAAAATCAATATTCTTCAGTCAGATCCGCAGGGTGTGATAACTGATACTGAATTTAAAAATAAAATTACCGATAAAATTAAACTCATAATAATTAATCATGCATCCAATGTAATAGGTTCTGTTATACCTCTTGAAAAAGTGAGAAATTTTAAAAGAAATGCTCTTTTACTGGTAGATGCCGCTCAGTCTGCTGGAATTATTCCTATTGATGTGGAGAAGGACGGAATAGATCTCCTGGCTTTTACAGGCCATAAGGGACTTATGGGAGTTACAGGGACAGGAGGATTATATATAAGAGAAGGTGTGGATATAAGGCCTATGAAATTCGGTGGAACAGGAAGTATCTCAGATAATGAGGAACAGCCGAATTTTTATCCTGACAGGATGGAGTCAGGTACACTGAATACTACAGGACTTGCAGGTCTTAAAGCTTCCTTGGATTTTATATCAGAGACAGGTATAGAAAATATTTTAGCTCATAAGATAGCCCTTTCCCGGTATTTAATAGAGGCCCTTCAGAGTATTGATGAAATTATACTTTACGGTTCTTCCAGTCCAGAGAATCGACTTCCAGTTTTTTCCATAAATATAAAAAATCGTGATCCTGCAGAAATAGGTTTTATTCTTGACAGAAAATTTGATATTTACGTAAGAGTCGGTCTTCATTGTTCTCCTGTGGCTCATAAAACCATAGGTACTTTTCCGAAGGGAACTATAAGGCTCAGTGCCGGTTATTTTAATACCACAGAGGATATGGATTTTCTAATTAAATCCCTTGAGGATATAATTAAAGAAAAGAAAAGTTTTTAAATCTATGAGTAAATGTGTGGCCCTCTTTAAATCAATCCATGAAGTGCTTAAAATAGAAGAACTACTGAATAATTCCGGTATTTTCTGTGATATAATACCATTACCGAGAGATGTGAGTAAGAGTTGCGGTATGGGAGTGGTTTTCCTCTGCAGGGACGTAGAGAAAGTAAAGGAGACAGGAGAAAGGAATAACCTGAAGATAAATTATATATACACATTGAAAGAAGGGCAGTTTGATCTGCTCTTATAGATTTCTCTCTTAATAAGCATCTTTTCCTGGTATATTCATCAAAAAACTCTTAATGGAAAGTCCTTCAGAACTTGCTAACACTTTTAATCTTCTGTGCGATTCACCGGGTAATTTTACCGTTAAAACCTTTTCTTTTATTTCCCTACTATCACCTCCATATATTTTATATAATTTTAGTAGTCTAAAGGCTTTAAACATAGCAGATAAAAAAGTTTGCCTCCTTTTGATAAATAAATTATTGCTAATATATTCAGTAGTTTTCACTTTTTATAATATATGTTATAATAAGGCAGAATAGATATAAACCCCTGAGGAGATTTTTCTATTAATGTTGTAAGGGAAATTTTATGTCAATGACCCTGCCCACAAGGGGCGCGGCTTGCGGTGAAAGCCGTAAGTTCTCATATTGATTAGAGGGTTATGGTGAAAACCATAGCAGAAGTTGTTCAGGTTATGACACCAATGGATGCTCCACAAGTCCTATGCAACTGTCGCTAATGGTTAAAAGCTCTGTGGGATAGGAGCGGTGCTGTTAGCCGGGTAAGCCTGGATAACAACATCGATGTGGACCAACTGGTTAGAATTCCAGAATAGATTTATTTTATCTATTGAAAAAAATTCATTGAGAGGATCTTTAATACAGAAGTTAAATAGTTGACAGATAATGAATGACATAGCTATAAAAATAGAAAACCTCTCAAAAGTCTATAGACTCTACAATAACCCTGTAGAACGCCTTAAAGAATCACTTCATCCCTTCAGAAAGAAATATCACAGAGAATTTTATGCCCTGCGGGATGTGAGTTTTGAGGTTAAGAGAGGGGAGACTGTAGGGATAATAGGGAAAAATGGTTCAGGGAAATCTACCCTTTTGAAGATAATCACCGGTGTATTGACCCCTACAGGTGGGAATGTTACAGTAAATGGTAAAGTTTCTGCCCTTCTTGAGCTTGGAACAGGTTTTAATCCCGAATTTACCGGGATGGAGAATATATATTTCAGCGGCACTATTATGGGTTATACGAAAGAGGAAATTGATAAGAAAGTTGATGAGATAGTATCTTTTGCCGATATTGGGGATTTTATCAATCAGCCGGTAAAGATTTATTCAAGCGGTATGTATGTAAGACTTGCTTTTGCTGTGGCTATTAATGTGGACCCTGAGATATTGATTATAGATGAAGCTTTATCTGTTGGAGATATTGCTTTTCAGGTAAAATGTTTTAGAAAATTTAATGAATTTAAAGAAGCAGGTAAAACTATTTTATTTGTGACCCATTCTCTGGATAGTATTCTGCGGTATTGTAATAAAGGTATTGTTATTCAGAATGGCATTAAAATTACAGAAACAGATCCTAAAGATGCTGTTGATGTGTATAAAAGACTTCTTGTGGATTGCTACGGAGAGATTGAAGATAAGAATAGTAATAGAGAAGATAAAAAGAATCCTGACCTTTATGTTTTTAAAGAAAAATTCTCTATAAATCCCGATCTTCTGTCCTATGGGAATAATAAAGCTGAAATTATAGATTTTGGAATTTTTGATGAATATAATAATCCCACTCAAAAATTGCTGAATAATCAGAAGTTTTCGATAAAAATGAAAGTCAGATTTAATGAAGAGATTGGAGAACCGATTTTTGCTTATACGATAAAAGATCTGAAAGGCCTTGAGATTACAGGAACAAATACAATGTATAAGAAGATGGATATGAAAATAAGTAAGAAAAATGATATGTTTCTGGTAGAATTTTTTCAGATGTTAAATATTCAGGCCGGCCAATATGCCCTCTCTCTGGGTTGTACAGGTTATGAAGGAGAAGAGTTTGTTGTCTATCACAGGCTTTATGATGTAATTTTATTTGAAGTTGTATCAGATGTACTTATAGTTGGTTTTTATGATTTACACAGTGAAATCAGGTTGAATAAATTAAATGCTTCTTAAATGAAGAAATATGAAAAATAGATTTATTAAATTATTTAAAGACAAATTAGATTTACTGAGGATCGTCTCCATATCTTTTATTCTGGTAAGTATCTCCTTCTGGCTACAGGGGAATATTCTTATTAATTTAGCAGATGAAGGTTTTTTATGGTATGGCACTATATGGACCGGTAAGGGAGAAATACCAATAAGAGATTTTGAGTCATATGAACCGGGTCGATACTATTGGACATCAGCAATTGCCAGAATAACAGGTAATGGAATTATGGCATTAAGAATATCTGTAAGTATATTTCAATTTGTTGGTCTTATATTCGGCCTTCTGACTCTCAGACGGGTAGTTCATTCCTGGTGGAAGTTATTTATAGCAGGAGTATTGTTACTCATCTGGATGTATCCCCGTCATAAACTTTTCGTACATACTATAGCAATGATGACAGTCTATTTTGGAGTATATTTAATTGAAAAACCTTTATATGTAAGACATCTCATTGCAGGAATTTTTGTTGGTTTATCAGCTTTCTTTGGCTGTAACCACGGACTTTATAATTTTATAGGCTTTTTATTATTGATTTTATACATTTATATTAAAATAGATAGATCAGATTATAAGAAAAAATTATTTTTCTTTGGTGCTGGAATAATAGTCGGTTATATTCCTATGTTATATATGTTTATATCAATCCCGAATTTTTTCAACTGTTATATAAAGTTTTTAATGCCCATTATTAGTAGTGGCAATACAAATATTACTTTACCTGTCCCATGGCCATGGAAAGTCAGTTATATGAATAAAGTGCAATTTTTTACTGGTGTATTTTTTTTAATATTGCCTGTCTATTATTTTTTATCTGGACTTTATTTAATAAAAATTAAAGAAAGTATCCAGAAAAGTTCTATCCTTATTTCAACAACTTTAATAGGATTTATATATATGCATTATGCTTTTTCACGGGCCGATACAGGACATCTGACTCATTCCATTCATCCATTTCTGATGGGCTTAATAAGCCTCCCTTTTTTACTAAAAAATAAATACTTAAAATTAATCAGCATTTTATTTTTATTTATTGTTTCTATTATGTCTTATTATACTATGTATATGGTAAGCCCCTGTTATGCTAAGGCCAGTGCTCCCGGAGATTTTTTTGTTCAAATTAACATATGTGGTGATAACATCTGGATGGATAAATCTACTGCTGATATTATAGAAGCTGTAAAAAGAATAAATACAGATTTTATACATTCCGAACCAGTTTTTATTGCTCCCTGGCCTGGATTTTATCCAATATTACAGAAAAAATCACCTACAAGAAGAATTTATTTTGTAGGTAAAGATACAAAAGAAGAACAGGGAAAAATGGTTTCTGATTTAGAAAATAAACACGTTAACTGGGTCATTTTAATAGATTTTTCTCTTGATGGTAGAGATGATTTACGATTTAAAAATACACATTTTCTTGTTTGGAAATATATTATGGATAAATTTGAAACAGTACGATCAGAAGGATTACCTGAAAATTACCAGTTACTTCATAGAAAATGATAAGTGGTAAAGATATATTTTAGTTTTTCTTCTCATTCTTTTTTACTCCTTCCTTCCCTCTCTATTATACATTAGAGTAAGTACAAAAAGTAATGTCCGAAAAATATTAAGTAACTATTTACCTGTTACGAGTATGTAGAGAAACTTTAAGACAAAATTTTTTAGAAATACTCTAATATGCACAGAGATTTTCATTATTGTGAACTTATTAATCCATCTTTAACCATAAATGCTCTGGGTGAAGCAATTTTTTGTTGTGCCACAGCATACAATGGTGCCCTGGCAACTTCCTTCAATGACAAAACTTCTGTGGCTGAAGCTTATAAAAAGATTATGGATATAAGGAAGAGAGTAATCCACCAGAGAATCGATGATCTTTCAGAAAATAACACTTTTCCTGGTATGAGTATCTGTGATTATTGTAATAAAGTGTTACGGGATATAATAAGACCGGTAAGATAATTTGAAAATCGTAATGCATAACGTATATTCTAATCCATAGTTTTGGATGAAATCATGCACGATTCTATAAAAATCATTTATAAATAATAAAAAACCCCTTTACCAGAGGTTTTTTTATTATTTATAAAAAATTACAGGTTAAAATATTCCCTCCATCCCGGGTACACCTGGAGGTCCGGGAGGCATTCCTGGCATTCCCATTCCTGGCATTCCACCCATTCCCGGCATTACGGGGCCCATACCGCCTCCACATAACTGCAGGGCCATCTGAAGTTTTTGTTTTAACTGTGGTGTTGATGGCTACCATCCCTGACTCTGGGCTGCCTGTAAATCCTGCGGTTTTTATATTAAAACATTTTATTCATACCTGGTATACCACCCATACCCGGGACTGTCTGTCCCGGACTCATTCCGGGCATACCCATCATTCCAGGTTGCATTCCCTGCATCATTCCGCCATCTCCACCTACCTGCAGGGCCATCTGAAGTTTCTGTTTAAGCTGAGGATTGCTTGGTTGCCATCCCTGACTCTGGGCAGTCTGTAAATCCTGTTGTAACTGCTGTTTGGCCTGAACAATATTTGCAGGTCCCATCTGACCCGGTTGTTGCATTCCACCCATTCCTTGCATACCTGGTATTCCTCCACCCATTCCTGCCATACCTGGCTGCATACCACCTATACCCTGAACTCCTCCTGGAGGTTGAACTCCACCCATCATTCCCTGCTGCATACCCATCATTCCCTGCTGCATACCAGGAATCATTCCACCTGCCTGAGCTGCCTGTAATACCCTATCACAATCGGCATTTATAATCATATCCCAATCCTGTTTGCCCTGATTTGGATTCATCTGACCACCCTGGGCTCCTCCAGCCTGAGGAGGTGCTCCTCCGGCACCGGCACCGGCATCTTGAGGCTTCTCTTCACCTTTGCCTCCACCGCCTTCTCCGCCGCCACCGCCGCATTTTCCTCCACCTTCTCCTCCAGCTCCAGCTTCTTCCTTGGGCTTATTAAGTAGGGCTTCAAGAAGTTTAGATAAAGGATCTTCTGTAGAAGCTGCTGTTCCGCTGGCATCTGTACCAGATGCTCCTGTGGCACTTCCAACATTACCTGAACCTTCAGCTCCCTTGGTATCTGTTTTTTCGCCTTCTTTAAGTTCTTTTTTGGCATCATCAGATAGTTTTGTTTCTTCACCTTTTTTGGCTTTCTTTGCTTCGTCACCTTTTTCGGCACCTTTAGACTTTTCGGCATCCTTAGACTTTTCAGCACCTTTAGTCTTTTCAGCGCCTTTAGTCTTTTCAGAGCCTTTAGTCTTTTCAGCGCCTTTAGACTTTTCTAGACCTTTTGGCTTGGAACTTTTTCCAGGCTTTGAAGTTTTACTCTTAGGGGTAGATTTTGGCTTACTAGCAGATCTAGCTCTACTACCACCGCCTCCTACTTTTTTACCCATTTTTAAAAAAACACTCCTTTCATATTTTCATTAACATCTGTCGTTAAATCTTTAACTTTTAGATAATTAATTTTTAACTTTCATATTACTATAGAGCAATACCTGTGCCAAAGTATTATATTTATCAGAAAAATAAAATAATAATTCAATTTTTTTTAATTTGCTATGAAAATAAGCAGGAATTCAAAGGCTAAAAAGCAGAATTTAAAATAAAAGAAAAAATTTGCTTAATATAAAAGTTTAATTTTCTTTTTTAATGGTAACTATAAGATTCCTTTGCAAGTAGTATATAATTTTATTTTCTTATTTAATAAAATGAATATATAAAAACTCGACAGAATCGTCGAATTAGACAATAATGTCGAGGTGAATTACTCTAAATAATATTTGTAGAACCTGCAAGACCGGTTCTACAATAATTGACCATTTTTATTTTTAAATACCCTCTGATTTCCTATTACTCATTATCAGTTATGCTTTATACATCACTTTACTAGACTATCTTATTCCCTCTCTTAACATAATGTGTATGAAGCAGTTTATGCGATAGGTGTCCACAGGGTCCTTCTTTAAGGAATTCTTTGTAAATGTCTGTTATATGAGGATTTTCATGGGATTTCCTTAAAGAAAGAGATTTATCTTCATCATATATGGCTTTTGCTCTTGCTGCACGAATTTCAGGGGATGTTGGTATGGGTTGTCCTCCGCCGCCAAGGCATCCCCCGGGACATGCCATAAATTCTATAAAGTGGCATTCACTGAACTTACCACCTGTCTTAATATTTTCCATTACTTTATGGGCATTTGCAGTCCCGTGGGCTACGGCAACTTTAAGGATGGTTCCTTTTAAAAAGTCAAAAGTCTCCACATCTTTTAATGCATTTTTAAGTATATCAGGCACCGGGACTGTCCGGGTAACAGGAATTTCATAATATTTAATGCCCTCAAAACCTCTGACAGGTGTAATCTCAAGATCTTTAAATATATCCTCTGTTTTAATGCCTGTAACGATTTCTACGGCACTTCTTAAAGCTGCCTCCATTACCCCGCCTGAGACACCAAAGATGAGACCTGCTCCACTTGCTTCTCCTACAGGATCATCGAAATCAGAAGGAGGGAGATTGGGAAGATCTATACCTGCTTCTTTAATCATCTGGGCAAGTTCTCTGGATGTAAGACCATAATCTACATCTTTCAATCCGCTGGATCTCATTTCAGGACGATTGCATTCGAATTTTTTTGCACTGCATGGCATAAGAGCAACAGATACAATATCTTCAGGATTTATACCAACTTTTTCTGCATACCAGGTTTTAATCAAAGCTCCAAACATCTGCTGTGGTGATTTACAACTGGAAAGATGTCCTGTGAATTCAGGATAAAAATGTTCAAGATATTTCACCCATCCCGGTGAACAGGATGTAAACTGTGGAAGTTTCACATTCTTATCACCATCTACAAGGGCTTTCTTCAGACGAAGCAGCAGTTCTGTAGCTTCTTCCATTATAGTAAGATCTGCTGCAAAGTTTGTATCAAAAACCTTGCTGAATCCACATCTTCTTATGGCTGTGTTTAATTGTTTTGTAACAGAAGTGCCGGGCGGAAGACCAAAACATTCTCCTATAGCTGCACGGGGGCTTGGGGCCGTCTGTATAATAACATGTTTTTTAGGGTCATCTATGGAAGCCCATATATCATCACTGGGGTCATTTGCATGAAGTGCCCCCACAGGACATCTATTAATACACTGACCGCAATTAATACATATCACATCTGAAAGAGGCATATCCATAAATGTTACTACATTTGTATGGGGGCCACGATTAATAGCTTCTAAAACTCCTACTTCCTGAAGATCTATACAGGTTCTGACACAACGTCTGCAGAGAATACATTTGGTCATATCCCTTACCACACTGTAACTGGAACGATCCATTGGTTTTTCAGGTTTATCCAGATGGCCAAATCGATAGAAGTCCACACCATATTCATCAGCAAGTGTTTGAAGTTCGCAGTTTTTATTTCTGACACAGGAATAACATTCTCCGTAATGATGTCTTAACATGAGATCAAGTATATGCCTTCTTGCTTTTCTCACCCTGGGAGAATAGGTTTTAACTTTTATGTGGGGTGGAGTGACAGGGTAAGTACAGGCAGCCTGAAGGAGACGCTGTCCTTCAATCTCAACCACACATATCCTGCAGATACCTGCCACACAAAGATCTTCATGATAACAAAGTGTAGGAATATGAATATTAAGTTTTTTTGCTGCTTCCAGTATTGTTGTTCCGTAAGGTACCCTTATTTCATTACCATCTATAGTAATTTTAACCATGGCTCCAATTGCTTCTGTATCTTCAAGTTCTTTTATACGAAATTTCCTCTGACTCAAAGGTGCTCTTTCCTCAGTTGTGGCCTTACTGTGTTTATCTGACATAAAGTTTTCCTCCTTAACTTGCTAACTGCATAAGATTTCATGTTTAAAATTTTTTAGAATAGATATAAAAGCATTTGGAGCCGATTGGCCGAGGCCGCATTTACTGGCAGTCTGCATTGTTTCACCCAGTTGCAAGAGTTCCTTTAAATATTTTATAGAACATTTCTTATTTTTTAGCATATATAATCCTTCCAGAAGGGTCTCTGTTCCATATCTACATGGTGTACATTGACCACAGGATTCTTCTACGAAAAATTCCATAAAATTTATAGCAATATCCAGCATATTTCTCTTTTCTCCAAAAATAATTATGGATCCCCCTGTGGAGATATCTTCGTAAGCCAGAGTTAAGTTGAATTCATTTCTGGTGATACAACTTCCTGAAGCTCCTCCCACCTGAACTGCTTTAGCATCTTCACCTCCCACAGTAGCAAGTAATTCCTTTACTGTAATACCCATGGGAAGTTCATATATTCCAGGAGCTCTACAATCTCCTGAAATACTGAACAGCTTTGTTCCTGTTGATTTATCAGTTCCGTACTTCGTAAACCATTCGGCTCCTTTATCTATAATTCTCATAGCGGTAATAAATGTTTCTACATTATTGATTATGGTAGGTTTCCCAAGATATCCTACAACTGTCGGATAGGGGGGTCTGTTTCTTGGTTCTCCACGGTGACCTTCCAGACTCTCTATAAGAGCTGTTTCTTCTCCGCATACATAAGCACCGGCTCCTGGTTGTATGTAAATATCAAAATTAAATCCATCTTTGCCGAGTATATTTTTCCCCAGTAGATTTTTCTTTCGCCTTTCTTCTATTTTGTTGTTTATATGTTTATAGAGATAAATATATTCACATCTTAAATAGATAATACCCTGAGTGGAACCTATTACATAACCTGCAATAGTCATTCCTGCAAGGAGATCATCCGTATAATCTGAAAGTAATACCCTGTCTTTAAAGGTTCCCGGTTCTCCTTCGTCTGCATTACATACAACATATTTTTTATCATCACTGGCTGTTCCTGCCAGATTCCATTTTGTTTCCGTGGGGAACCCTGCTCCTCCTCTTCCTTTTAATCCTGATTTCTTGATTTCATCCAGAATATCTACACGACTCATAGAAAGAGCCTTTTTAAATACCTCATCTACATCTATATCAATTAATACGACTGGTCCTTTTTTCTGTATCATAATTCCTTCCTCCTCAAATCTCCATCGTTACGTGGGCTCCGAATTTTGCTCGATAGGACTGTATAATATCAAAGACTCCTTCCGGGGTTACCTTTGTATAAAGATCTTCATTTACAAGCAAGGCAGGCCCTTTATCACAGGCACCAAGACAGTTGGTATATTTCAATGTAAAGAGTCCATCTGGCGTTGTTTCTCCAAATTTTATATTAAGTTCATTTTCCAGCTGTCTTGCTACAGCTCTTTTACCTGCCATATCACAGGAAATGGTCTGACAGAGATAGATAATGAATTTACCTTTTTTTTCAGTGGAAAGAAAGGAATAAAAACTTACAACACCATAGACTTCAACCGGATGAATCCTGAAAATATCTGCTATTTCCTGCATAGCATATCTGGAAATATAACGATATTTCTGCTGTATATGGAGTAAGACAGGAAGAAGACCACTTCTATGATTATTATATGCCCCGGCTAGATGAAGAATTTCATTTTTTAATTGATCTTTTTCAGCTTCTAACATCGTACCACTCTCCTTGATTATATCGTTTTGAAAAAAAAATAAACTTTGAAATTAAGAAGTGAAAAGCGAGAAATAAAAAATGAAATGCAATAAATACTGATTATACGTCTCACGTTTCACGTCTCACTTTTTACCTCTCACTTCTCACCTCTCACCTTTAAAAAGACTCTGGATATCCTATATCAACAAAAATATTTTCCAGTCTGTGTTTATGGTTAAGTTCCATATTTGCAAGATTTAAAAAACTCTCTTTAACACTGTCATCATTGATGCTTTCTGCCATTAAACGATACAACTCCACTGCCTGCTGTTCTTTTTTCATAGCAAGAGCTATAGCATCGGCAGGTTTCATATTAATACTGAGGGGAGGAAGTTCTGTTGCTTCTGCCACCTTATAATCCGCTTTCGGAGGTTCTATCTTTGTCAACATAACCGGTTCAAGTTTAAGTTTTTCTAGAAAATCTCTGTGACCGAGTTCTTCATCTGAAAGCTCTTTAAAAATCTTCTTTACTTCTTTATCTGAAACCTTCTCACCGACCTGTTTGTAAAATTCATAGGCTTCAATCTCCCTGGTTACTGCCATAGACAATATATCTTCAATATATCTCATAAATATAACACCTCCTTTATTAAAATTATGTTTATAAGTATAACAAAAAAATAATATAGAATCAAGAAAATTAAAGAATGATTCTGTCATATTCACTGTATATATTCATATTATTACCACGAACAAGCCCCACAAGTATTATACCTGCATTTCTTGCAAGATCTACTGCCTGAGAAGTAGGAGCACTTTTTGATATTATTAAAGGAATACCGGAAATCTCACATTTTAAAACAAGTTCTGATGATACTCTTCCACTGGTAATTATAAATGTATCTTTCATATGAATTTTTTTGGCCCATGCAGCACCAATAGCTTTATCTATTGCATTATGTCTCCCTATATCTTCCCTGAAAAACAATATACCTTTTTCTTTACTACCAATAGCAGCACTATGAGCGCCCCCGGTTTGTGCAAACATACGATCTCTAAGCTGGAAATCCTTCATAAATTCAATTATTTGAACATATGTTACAGACAAATCAGAAGAAATTTTTTTTCTATTCATATCATAAAGTTTATAATATAAAATTCCCTCCTCCTTACCTGTATATAATCTGTTAAAAAGTATATTTTTGTTATTTTCTTCTAAAATCAAATAAGCTTTCCCTTCATTATAATCAATCGATATGTTAATATCAGATTCCATGGTAATCATACCTGAAGTAAATAGAAACCCGGCGGTCAAATCTTCTAGATCATTGGGAGAACTTACAAGAGTTACCATATCCCTTCCGTTTATATTAATTGTAAAGGGAATTTCTTTAATAATCATATCTTCTGTAATTTCTATTTTATTTTCCCGTATTTTAGTTACTCTAAAACTTTCTATCAATCTGCCATTTCCTTTTTGCACTTACCATGATTTTATGTTACAATAATAAATATTTCGGTTAAGAATCTTCCTGTTCTTACAGGGACTGATTCCAATTATAACAGGAGATAAATAGTCTCTGTGTAACAATTTTCATATAAATATCTTTCACGAGTATATTTATTATATCATAATTATCAATATTAGCCAATAAGAAAGAGGTGTTATCAAATGAAAGTAGTTGGGATAGCAGGTTATAGCAAAAGCGGTAAAACAACTTTAATAATTAATTTAATAAAAGAATTTCAGAAAAGAGACAAAAAAATTACTGTTATTAAACACAGAAGCTGCGGGCTTCTGAAAAATTGCCCCAGGTTATCTGAGGATAAAAATTCGGAAGAGCATCACTGTGAGGTTATACCTGAAACTGATGATAAAGATACGCAGAAATACAGTGCTCTGGGTGTTTCCACATTATTATTTTCCCATAATGAAGCCCATGCCGTCTGGAAAAGAGAATTTACCTTTGAAGAACTATTAAGCCATGTAGATACAGATATTGTAGTTGTAGAAGGAAATAAAGGAGCCCGTAATTATCCCCGTATAATATGTACAGACGGGAAGGAAAGTGCGGAAAACCTTTTTGTCGGCCTGGAACTGGCACAGTATGGCAAAAAAATCTACCCTCTTTCAAATGTCCCTCAGGTAAATGATGTGAAAGAATTATGCAATATCATTGAAACCAGAGGATTCAAACTGCCTGATCTGAATTGCGGGGAATGTGGCTATAACGATTGTTATGAACTGGGGAAAGCCATAGTAAAAGGAGAAAAGAAAATAGAGGATTGTCTTTCTCTCCATAATAATGATATAAAGGTATGGCTGGATGGGAAAGAACTTCCTATGAAGAAGTTTGTAAGGGATTGCTTCCATGGTACCATAACTGGCTTTCTAAAATCACTGAAAGGTGTACATAAACAGGGAAGTGTAAAAATAGAATTTTAAGAAGGGTTTTCTATAAAATTTGCCAGATCTTCCGGGGTATTCAGATTCATAAATATAGATTTGTAAAAAGATGTGTCTTCAATTTCCCAGTAATGAGTGTTTACTGTATGAAATAATCTTCGCATGGCATACTTTTCTCCGGTTTTTACATAGGCATCTATCCTCTCTTTAAATATTTTTCTGTAAATACAGTGAAGTGGTTCGATAGAATCTTTTATCCTGGGAATGAGTATATCGCAATTTATAGAATGAAAATAATCTAATTGCTTTCTTATAATATCTCCCTTCAGATAAGGCATATCGCATGCCACAAAAAAAACACTGTCTTTCTCAGAATAGGACAGAGCAGCATGAATACCGCCTAAAGGACCTATATCCTTTATAATATCGGATACTACCAAACAATCTTTTTTGTATAAGGAATATTTTTCTGCAACATCTGCAACAATAATGATTTTTTTAAAAATATCTTTTAAAATATTTATGGTTCTTTCTATAATCGGCTTTCCCCCTATCTCTAT
>JAKJGF010000228.1 GCA_022704525.1 Bacillota bacterium
ATATTCTGTAATAACAGATTTCATTGTAACAGGATCATAGATTTTGCGTAAGAGCCCGGACAGGGACAGGCTTGCGAGATGGATACTAACTTACCTGTTGCCGTACTTAGAACCTCGTAATGCGTAGAGCGTGATACGTGATGCATGAGATTAACCCATTACACATTACGCATTACACATCACGAATTATTTAAATTCTAATAAGTTATGAAATATACAGCTTTAACTATCTTCTAAGGCCTCCTGAAATATGAGAGAACTAAAAACCAGACTTAAATCTATCTCCAGACCGTCAAAACCATCAACTTTTATCTTATGGGATTTCGTATATTCTTCAGGATTGCCATAAAGACTATTATCCTGCAACTTATAAATATAAACTTCCTTCTCATAAGGATCAACAATCCAGTATTGTTTCACCTTATTTTTCTCATAAAGCCTTCGTTTCTTTATAACGTCCCTGGAAGCAGTAGAAGGAGAAAGAGTCTCTATTACAATATCGGGAGTACCAAGACAGCCTTTATCATCTATCTTATCCTTTTTTTAGATGGCTGGAAAGTAAAAGGGTCATTCGGAGGAGGTCTGAAAAAAAATTACTCTTCATCGCTGACACTTTATTGCTATAATTTGTTTTTAAAACTTTTTTATGGTAAAATTATTAGCAAGTTTTTTATCTGGAGAATAATGGAATGAAGAAAAAAAAACTATTATTATCTATATGCTCTATTTTAATTATTACTGCTATTTCCTTCTATCCTTCTCTGTATAATGATTTTAACAACTGGGATGATGATAAATATATTACAAATAATCTTATCATACAGAATTTATCCCTGGAAAACATCAAAACTATTTTTACTTCTTTTCATTGTGGTCTCTATCAACCTCTGGTACTTTTATCTTATTCAATAGAATATCATTTTTTTAAATTAAATCCAACCGTTTATCATATAACAAATTTTATACTACATTTGTTAAATTGTCTGTTTGTTTTCTGGTTAATTTTTACACTCAGTAATAATAACCTTATATCATTCATAACAGCTATCCTATTCGGAATACACCCTTTAAAGGTAGAATCAGTTGCATGGGTTACTGAAAGAAAAGATCTTCTATTTTCTTTATTTTTTCTTATTTCTCTTATAGCTTATATATACTATAGAAAAAAACAGGCCAGAAGCTATTATTATATATCTTTCTTTTTGTTTATACTGGCAGTTCTTTCAAAAATAATGGCTATTACTCTCCCATGTATATTAATTCTTTATGACTATTTATTTTATAAGAAGATCACCTGGAATAATATAAAAGAAAAATTGCCATTTTTTTTAATAACTTTTTTACTTGTTATTACTAATATATTTGTTTTATATTCTTCTATGTTTGCAAGTAAGAATCTTTCATTTTCTATAATTAATAATATGTTTATTGTTTCCCATGTATTCCTTCTTTATATCTATAAATTGATTTTACCCATTAAACTTTCACTGATATATCCGTATCCTGCAAATTTGAACACACAATTACCTGTTAGTTACATAGTTTCCCTACCTTTAGCATTAATTCTGTTTGCCTTTATTGTTTTAATAAACAGATATTCTCGACATATAGCTTTTGGCAGTCTCTTTTTCCTTATTACTATTACGCCTGTTCTCCAGATATTACCAATTACATGTACTTCATTAATCTATGATAGATTTACTTATATTCCCTCCATAGGTATAAGTTATATAATAGGTCATGGCTTTAACTATCTATATTTTAAACAATGGAGATATTCTAAAATATTAAAAATATTTTTGATTATATTTCTTGCCTGTATAATAATTATATTTTCCTTTCTGACATGGCAGAGATGTTATGTATGGAAGGATAGTATAACATTGTGGAATAACGTCCTCCATACTTACCCTGATATGTCGGTAGCATATAATAATAGAGGACACGCTTATTTACTAAAAGGAGAAAAAGATAAAGCCATATCAGATTTTACGAAGTTAATAACCCTTTTCCCCGGTATGGCCGAAGCATATTATAACAGGGCATGTGTTTATGACCTGAAGGGAGAAAGGAATAAAGCCATATCAGATTTTACAGAAGCATTGAAAATTAATCCATATTTTGGTGAGGCTTATTATAACAGAGGTAATGCTTATTATAAGGAAGGAAAATATATTGAGGCTATTTATGATTTTACAGAAGCTTTATATTATTGTCAGGATAGAATAAAAATTTATTATAGTCGTGGTCTTGCCTATATGTCTTTAAAATACTATGAGAGAACAATAGAAGACTTTACGAAGGTATTATCCATAAAACCAGATTATTTGGAAACGTATCATATAAGAGGTGATGCTTATTATCATAAGGGAGATTTTAAAAATGCTATTTCGGATTTTACTAAAGCTTTACTTATTAATCCGGATAGTGACATAATATATAATAAAAGAGGAAAAGCTTATTATAGTATAGACGACTACAACAGTGCTCTTGCAGATTTTAACAGTGCCCTCAATTTCAATCCTGATTTGCCTGAAGCTTATCAAAACAGAGCTTATATTTATTTTATAAGGAAAGACTATGAAAAAGCATGGAAGGATATAAAATTAATGAAATCCAGAGGTTATGAAATTAATCCGGATTTCCTTGAAAGTTTAAAAAAAGAAAACATTCTGAACAAATGATTTTTATAAAATACCTTTAAGTGTCAATGTTTTTTCATAAGAAACTATTTTAGTCAATTTTTTGTCTCTATAAAAGGATCTTCTGAAATAACCAGAATTATAATAATCAGTTTGATTTTAAAAAATAAGGAGTGATAAGTACGTTAAAAGAAATAATAAATAAAAGAAGAGCTTACAGATCATTAAAGCCACTGGATGTAACGGAGGAACTCATAAAGGATCTGGCAGAATGTGCAGGTCTTGCTCCTTCCTGCTATAACAAGCAGCCATGGAGATATGTCTTTGTCTATGACACAGAAGCACTGACAGAATTACACAGTGCCCTTCCAAAGGGAAATTCCTGGGCAAAATCTGCCTCTCTTATTATTGCCGTTTTCAGTAAAAAAGAACTTGACTGTATCCTAAAAGAAAGGGAATATTATCTCTTTGACACAGGAACTGCAACAGGTTTTCTCATACTGAGAGCAACAGAACTGGGACTTGTAGCACATCCCATGGCAGGCTTTGATGAAGATAAGGCAAAAGAGATTCTCCATATACCTTCGGATATGAAGCTCATAACCCTTATAGCAGTGGGAAAAATCTCTAAAGAAATAAGTTCTGAATTGAATGAGAAACAGGTAGAATTTGAAAAGCACAGACCTGAAAGATTTCCACAGGAAAAATTTGTTTTCCAGAATAAGTTTGTAAACAGGTAAAAAGTTCCTGAGTACCGCAACAGGTAAAAAAGTATCCAAAAACATATACACCTGTCCCTGTCCGGGCTCTGGAGCAAAAGATATGCCGTCAAAGGAGAAAGTTATAACTTGAATAAATACAAAACCGTATATTCTGTAATAACAGATTTTATTGTAACAGGATCATAGATTTTGCGTAAGAGCCCGGACAGGGACAGACTTGTGAGATGGATACTAACTTACCTGTTGCGGTACTAAGCCTTCAGCTATAAGCAGTCAGCTTTTATAGGAATTACATGTTTTCAGACTAATTTACATAGTCAGGTTTTGTAAGCTTTAACTGATAGCTGATAGCTAACCGCTGAACACTTAACATTATTTAATGAGCTTTTTCATCCACTGTGACATGGTTTCAATAATTACAGGGTTAAATGAAAGATTATTCCCATTATGATAACTTTCACTCATAGAACGAGCATAAAGAAAGCTATGGTCCATATTTTCTATTTGGATTAAAGTCCCTTTGCCGGGATAGTACTTATTTACTATATCAACTATTAATTGATGATCACCGAAACCAGAGACAAAGTCAGACTCTCCCCATATAGCTAAAACACTGGAATTAGCATTTTGCCATTTCTCTGATAAATTAATATCATATAACTGACGGAAAAACATATAATGCCTTCCATACATATGTTCTTCATCATCAAAACTGCCCCTTAATTCAGGATACCTTAAGATTATCTCTTTTGGTGTCAGTTTCTCTATATATAAGTGATATAGAAGAGATTCTCTGTTTTTCATACCTTCTTCCAGACGGACAAAATCCTCTCTTTTTAATAAACCCTGGCGTCGGCTGTTTTCTAATTCATACTCAATCCAGGTTTTAGATACTGTTCCAAAGACTATAATACCTCTCACAGAAATATTATTAGCAATTACAGGAGCCATAACTCCTCCCATACTGTGTCCGAAAATAAAGACATTCTGGGAATCCACAAATTCGCAGGTTTTTAACATCTCCAGTGCTTTTTGAAATCCAAAGACTTCTGTGTTAAAATCAATATCTTTTGCCTGTATACCTTCACTGTCTCCTACAGCACTTTTTTCAACCCTCATTGTTACAAAGCCCTGTTCAGTAAGGGAATATACTATTGATTTATAAGGATTTTTATATGGAGGCTTATCATCAAAGGGATAATCAATAGAAGAACAGGAAAGTCCCTGAATAAGAAGAACAGCAGGGTACTTTTTATCAATTTTCGGTTTTGTCACAATTGTTCTCAGGCATGTTCGTTCATCAACTGTAACAGACATATAAAAAACATCAAAATCAGGACTGCTTTCTTTAGGAAAAGGTTTTAAGATAACTTTTTTTTCTATTCTTTCCTTATTTCTCCACAGTAATATAAGTAATTCGTCACCGCCACGATAAGTATCCATGAGATTTAAAAACTGGGATACATTAACAATATCTATCCCATTAATCTTAAGAATAATATCCTCTTTCTCCATACCTGATTCCTGTGCCGATGTATCGGGAAATACCTCTTTTACAAAGACACCTTTTTTTGACTCCAGATCGCTTTTTAACTGAATTTCATCTGTAATTTCAGTGACTCCAACCCCCAGACGGCCTTTCCTTATCAACCCTTGAGCCAGAAGTGACTGAAAAGTAAGTAAGAGTAAAAAAATAATGGCACAGACCTTAATTGCAAATCCAAATCTTCTTTTCATCATCTCTTTCATCTCCCAAAGTCTGTAAATTTTTCAGAATAATCATTCGAGAAAATTTACTATTTATCCTTCGAAATAATAATGTTATAAAATGTATTTAAATTTTATTTCCAATTTAAAGAAGGACTAAAAAGGGGTATAAAGAATTTTTTATTACAAATCTTGATAATGTGGTGATAATAAAATGATATACTGTCTAAATTGCTGTACCTTAAATAATGAAAAAGAAAAGATATGTTCTTCCTGTTCATCCAGTCTGGAGTTCTGCCCGAAAGAGAAATTAAAAAAAGAGATAATATTAGCTGAAAGATATAAATTAATAACCCCTCTCAATAAAGGAGGCATGGGTGAATTATATGGGGCACTGGATTTAAGGCTCAACTCCATCTGTGCAGTAAAGGAACTTTATCTCAGTTCCATAACAGATGAAGAAAAAGACTACAGACTGAAAAGATTTAAATCAGAGGTTGAAATCCTTGCGAAATTGAGGCATCAATCTTTACCACATGTCTTTGATTATTTTCTTGAAAACGAAAAATATTATCTTGTTATGGATTATATAGCAGGTAATGATTTAGAAGCAATACTGGAAAAAGAAGGAAGACCGGCTCTGAAAGAAAACAGGGTTATTCAGTGGGGCGTAACTTTATGTGATTTATTGGATTATCTCCACAACAACAAACCTCAGATTATATACAGAGATCTAAAGCCTGCAAACATAATGCTTCGGGCAAAAGATAATCAGTTGATACTTATAGACTTTGGTACAGCAAGAATAATGGCACCTCATAGTAAACATCAGACAGCTATAGGAACTGTAGGCTATGCACCACCTGAACAATACATGGGAGAACCTGATTCAAGAAGTGATATTTACGCTCTCGGGGCTACACTCTATCATCTTGTTACAGGAACTCTTCCTCTTCTTCCTTTTGAATTTAAACCTGCAAGAAAAATTAATTCCAGTGTTTCTGCAAAACTTGAGACAGTTCTTGCTAAAGCACTGGAGAAAGAAGCAAAAAATCGTTATCAAACTGCCGTAGAGCTAAAAGAAGATCTATTGTATATAATTCCTACCGAAACTACAGGAACTTCTGTGCCGGTAATCCAGTTGCCACCGGAAAAAGAAGAAAAATGGGATCTTCTGGGAAAGATAAAAAGGAATATTCTGAATTCCATAAATAAATTAAGAAAAGAATTTTATACCAATAAAATGATTAAAATTTTTATTATGGAAGATTCTTCTACTCAACTCTCTTTATACAGAAACTCTATAGAAAGCAGTAGTGATATAGAAATAACAGGTCTTGCTTCAAAAGTGGAAGAACTTCTGGAGAAAATCAAAATATCCCAGGAAAAACCCGATATAATTTTAATGGATATAACAGTTAATGAGGAAAATATTAAGGCCATAACAGATATAAAAAATATAGACCCTTCGGCGAAAATAGTAATATTAAGCAGTACGGATCTTGACAGGGAAACAGTATTGAGTGCCCTGAAAGCAGGAGTAACAGGTTATATTATAAAAAAGGAAAGTCATGAAAACATAATAGAAGGAATAAGAAAAGCTTACGAGGGGGGTTCTCCTATAGAAGCCGAAGTAGTTACATATTTATTAGATGAATTTGTAAATAAAACCAGGGTAGAAAAAGAAACTGTCACAGGTGGATTTGATGGACTTGAACTGGACGAAGTCGATCTTTTTGATCTTCTTATAGAATTCTGTTTATGTGAGATAACAGGAAAAATGTCTGTTAAATCTCCCTTTGAGAACGGTGATATATATGTGGAAGAAGGAGAGATAACTCACTGTGTATATGGAACACTCACAAAAGAAGAAGCTTTTTATCAGACAGTAAACTGGTTTACCGGCAAAGGAAGATTCTACGGTGGAGAAAGACCTGAAAAGAGAACCATATATACCCCTACAGATGAACTTCTTTCAGAGGTTATAAAAAGAAAAGAAAAGTTTGTACAAATAAGGAAAGTAGTAAAATCTCCTGATGATATCTTTAAAGTGCATCTTGCTTCTTCTGCCATCATTACATTGCAGGCAGATTATATGTATATACTCCTCTTCCTGGATGAAAAGAAAACATTACTTGATATAATGAAAGAAACAGGGAAAACATATTTTGATATAGCACAGATTATTTATGAATTGTACTCTTCCGGTATAGTCCAGAGGGTCGGGTAATTTATATTTTCTGGAATTTACTTACTTACAGATTATTTCTCATACTTACCATTATAATATTTATGACATCTGCATTATGGTCAGGAGAAAAAAGAAAACAGGAGAAGGCTCTCCGGGTATGGAATACAAATTTATTACACATATATAATTTTTGCAGTATTCATAATTCATTTTATTTTTCTTCAGATTAATTTTATTTTTTCTATGATGCTTTTTCTGTAAACCAGTAGATAAGACAATTTAAATATCTGCACTCAGATAGAGTTTGTATTTTTCAAGGGCTTCCTGAAAATACTTTTCCACCTCATGTTCTCTGTAGACTATCTTTTCCTCCTGAAATAATCGCAA
>JAKJGF010000229.1 GCA_022704525.1 Bacillota bacterium
TGCCGTAGCTCCTATTATATCCACTGAGTCTATTGACTTTACAAAGGTATTCAGGGCTTCCAGATATGATGAAACAGAAGGAGATTATCTGAATTGCCCTCTTTCACAGGAAGATTACAGAAAATTTTACACTGCTCTTAGAGAGGCAGAACTTGCTTCTCTTCATTCTTTTGAAGAAAAAAGGTATTTTGAAGGGTGTCTTCCCATAGAAGAAATTGCCAGACGTGATTTTGACGCTCTCAGATTCGGCCCATTAAAACCGGTAGGACTTGTGAATCCTCTAAAGCCTCAGGAAGAACTTTTTGCAGTAGTACAGTTAAGGACTGAAAATAGGTGTCAGACTATGTATAATATGGTAGGTTTCCAGACACGCCTTAAATGGGAAGAGCAGAAAAGAATCTTTCGATTAATTCCGGGGCTTGAAAAAGCAGAATTTTATAGATTTGGTGTAATGCATAGAAATACCTTTATTAATTCACCTAAGCAACTTGATGCCACATGGGAATTCAGAAGAGATAAGAGAATTTTATTTGCCGGTCAGATAACAGGTGTGGAAGGTTATTTAGAGTGCTGTGGCTCGGGCCTTATGGCAGGTGCCCTTATTTTACAGGGACAGAGTTCTGTCATCTTTCCCAGAGATACTGCTCTGGGATCTCTTGCCCATTATATATCTCAGGGAACAGGTGTAAATTTTCAGCCTATGAAAATTAGTTTTGGTCTTTTCGAACCTATTCAGGGAAAGATGAAAAAGACCAGAAGACGTGTTCTTATGGTGGAGAGAGCATTAAAAGAGTTAGACACATTTAAGAAGGAAAAATTGTTAATATAGAATGAGAGAGAGGTGAAGAGTGAAGAGAAGTGAGAAGTGAGAAGTGAGAAGTGATGATTATTACGTATTACATCACATGTTACCTTTCACCTTTCACCTCTCACCCGTTAATTATGAACAAATTCATATCTACCACAATAGTGGGTGTTATAAAAGATGGAAAGATTGCTCTTGGTGGAGATGGACAGGTAACATTTGATAAAACAGCTATGAAACATAATGCCAGAAAGGTACGTATTATGGCTGATGGAAAAGTTCTGGCCGGTTTTGCAGGCTCTGCTGCAGATGGTATAACATTATATGAGAAATTTGAGGCAAAGCTTCAGGAATATGGGAATAATTTGATTCGAGCGGCTGTAGAACTTGCAAAAGAATGGAGAGGAGATAAATTCCTTAGAAAACTTGAAGCTCTTATGATAGTGGGAGATAAAACCCATTTACTGGTATTATCCGGTAATGGTGATGTTATAGAACCTGATGATAATATTATTGCTATTGGTTCGGGCGGATCTTATGCTATGGCTGCAGCCAAGGCTCTTTATAAGCATACCAGTCTTTCTGCCGAAGATATTGTAAGGGAATCTCTTACGATAGCTTCAGAGATCTGTGTTTATACTAATAGTAATATTAATCTGGAAACATTAGGTTAGTGAAAAGTGAAAAGGTGGTGATTTTATATGGAAAATATGCTTACTCCAGGTCAGATTGTTAAAGCGCTGGATAAATATATTATAGGTCAGGATAAAGCTAAAAAAGCTGTTGCCATAGCTCTGAGAAATCGTTACAGACGTTCCAGACTTTCTGATGATTTAAAAGATGAGGTAATACCTAAAAATATATTGATGATAGGACCTACAGGAGTAGGGAAAACTGAGATAGCCCGTCGTCTGGCAAGACTTGCTGATGCTCCTTTTTTAAAGATAGAAGCAACTAAATATACAGAAGTGGGATATGTTGGACGTGATGTGGAATCCATGGTGAGGGATCTTGTTGAAATATCAATAAGAATGGCTGAAGGACAGAAGATGAAACTTATGGAAGGTAAAGCAGAGGAACAGTCCATTGAACGCATAGTGGATATTTTGCGTCCCACTCCTGATAGAAAGATACAGAACCCGTTTGCTGCCCTTCTGGGAGGTGTTTCATCAGAAGATAAGGATGAAGTAGTTGAAGAAGATGATGCCCAGAGAGAAAGATTAAGAGAAAGTAGAGCCCGATTAAAGGAAAAGATATTACAGGGCGAACTTGATGATAAATATATAGAGATAGAAGTTGAAGATACATCCCCATCTATGATAGAAGTTTTTTCCGGAACAGGTCTTGAAGAGATGGGAGTTAATTTTCAGGATATCCTGGGAGGTATGTTTCCAAAGAAAAAGAAGAAAAGAAAGGTATCCATTAAAGAAGCCAGAAAGATTCTGGCCCAGGATGAAGCTAAAAGATTTATTGATAAAGATGAACTCAGAAGAGTTTCCATAGAAAAAGTTGAACAATCAGGTATAATTTTTATAGATGAACTGGATAAAATTGCCGGCCGTGAAAAAGGACATGGCCCTGATGTGTCCAGAGAAGGTGTTCAAAGAGATATTTTACCCATATTAGAAGGTTCTACGGTTATGACTAAATATGGTCCGGTAAAAACAAATCATATACTTTTTATTGCTGCAGGAGCTTTCCATGTTTCAAAACCATCTGATTTGATACCTGAGCTTCAGGGCCGTTTCCCTATAAGAGTTGAGTTAGAGACTCTTACAAAAGATGATTTTTTGAGAATTCTCGTAGAACCTCAAAATGCCCTTATCAAACAATATAAAGCACTCCTTGCTACTGAAGAGGTTCTTATAGATTTTACAGAGGATGCTCTCCTGGAAATTGCTAATCTGGCTTCTATAGTAAATGAACGTACTGAAAATATAGGTGCCAGACGATTACATACAGTAATGGAAAAACTTCTTGAAGAGCTTTTATTCAGTGCTCCCGATGTGAGTATGAAAGAAATAAAAATTGACAACATTTATGTTAGAGAGAAACTTGCTGATATTGTAAAGAGTGAGGATTTAAGCAGGTATATTCTTTAAATAAAAATAGTCTTGATTGATTATTGAACTTATGATATACTAAGGTTTAAAATCTATAGCAATTAGCAGTTAGTTATTAGCTATAAAGTATATTATATTGTGAGAAATGATGTAGTTATAAGGATTGACAATTAATTATAAGCTTGACGCATTACGGAAAAAAGAGACAATGAATTAATTTTCATTCCTATCTGCAATTTACATGCTAAAAGCTAAAAGCTAAAAACTTTATAACAAAGGAGGTGGTAATTTTTGACTTTAATTTCAATGAAGCAGTTATTAGAAGCAGGAGTGCACTTTGGACATCAGACCAGACGCTGGAATCCTAAGATGAAGAAGTATATATTTACTGAACGTAACGGTATTTATATTATTGATTTGCAGAAAACAGTGAAAAAGATTAAGGAAGCTTATAATTTCGTAAAAGAAGTTATTCAAGAAGGGAACTTTGTTCTTTTTGTGGGAACTAAAAAGCAGGCTCAGGAGACAGTAAAGGAAGAAGCTGACAGATGTAGTATGTACTATGTAAATCAACGCTGGTTAGGAGGAATGCTTACCAATCACAGAACCATTAAGAAAAGAATTGATCGTCTTAAAGAGCTTACCAGAATGAAAGAAGATGGCACATATGAACTTTTAACAAAAAAGGAAGCTAAGAAACTTGAAGACGAAAGAATTAAACTTGAGAAATTTCTTGGTGGTATTAAAGATATGCCCGGTTTACCAAGTGCTGTATTCATAGTTGATCCGAGAAAAGAAAAGTTGGCTGTAGCGGAAGCTCATAAATTAGGGATTCCTATAATAGCTATCGTTGATACTAACTGTGATCCTGATAAAATTAATTATGCTATTCCCGGTAATGATGATGCTATCAGAGCTGTTAAGTTACTTACAAGCAGAATTTCTCAGGCAGTTATTGATGCTCGTCATGAATTAGAAAAAGAGAAGATACTGGATGAAGAGGCAGAAGGTAAACAGGAACATAAATTTATTGGTGATGAAGAACCTATGGATATACTAGATGAGGAAGAATATCTGCATAAAGGTAAAGACGATGATGAGGAAAGTGACGAAGAGTTTGATGAAAAACTTGCTATTATAGAAAGCCTTTAGAATTTTATTTTTAAGAAAGGAGGACTGACAGGATAAGTGGCTATCAGTGCATCATTGGTTAAGGATTTGAGAGATAAGACAGGCGCAGGAGTAATGGACTGTAGAAGAGCACTGGAAGATACAGATGGTAACATGGATGAGGCTGTAAAGTTACTTCGTCACCAGGGACTTAAAACAGCTGCAAAGAAATCCTCCAGAGTTACAGGTGAAGGTCAAATTGGCAGTTATATACATTTTGGAGGTAAACTGGGTGTTCTTGTTGAAGTTAATTGTGAAACTGATTTTGTAGCTAAAACAGAGGAGTTTCATCATCTTGTAAAAGATATATCCATGCATGTTGCTGCTCTTAATCCAAGGTATCTATCAAGAGAAGACATTCCTGAGGAAGTTATAAAAGAAGAGTTGGAAATTTATAAGAAGCAGGCAAAAGATTCTGGTAAGCCTGATAATATTCTTGAAAAAATAGCACAGGGCAAGCTGGAGAAATTTTATAAATCATGTTGTTTGCTGGATCAGGCTTTTGTGAAAGATGAAAGTAAGTGTATACAGGAAGTTCTGACTGAGGTTATTGCAAAACTGGGTGAGAATATAAAGATCAGCCGTTTCATCAGATTTGAAGTAGGGCAGTCCTGAATGCTGTGCTATATGTCAGGTTCATTGGAAAGCAGGTGGAATTATTACCTATTGACGAGTTTTATCTAAATGCTTTATACTAATGATGTATTATAGAAGCAATTTTTCTTAATTATATTTTGGTCGAGAGGTTTATGATTTTTCACGTGTTTTAATATGGGGTATATTTCTTTGATAGGTGAAAGTAGTTATTAACTTCTTATTGGATAATTAGAGAATGTGGGGATGAGCATGCAAACTCCAAAGTACAAGAGGATATTACTCAAGATTAGTGGAGAGTTTTTGTCAGGGAACAGGGAGTTTGGCCTCGATCCTGAACGTCTGGAGTTTGTCTGTAAGGAAGTTAAGTCTATAAGAGAATTGAATGTGGAAGTTGCTATAGTTGTGGGTGGGGGAAATATCTGGAGGGGAAAAGAGGCAGCTGAAGAAATCTCTATGGAGAGAACTTCTGCTGATCAAATTGGTATGTTAGCAACAGTAATCAATGCTTTAGCTTTGCAGAGTGTTCTTGAGCGGGAAGGAGTTTATACAAGGGTTCAAACAGCTATTGAGATGAAGGAAGTTGCTGAACCTTATATAAGGCGTAGAGCAGTAAGACATCTTGAAAAGGGACGTGTTGTTATTTTTGCTGCCGGCACAGGTAATCCTTATTTTACTACAGATACAGCAGCAACTTTGCGAGGCCTGGAAATAAATGCTGATGCCTTACTAAAAGCTACCAAAGTAGATGGCGTATATGATGCTGACCCTATGATTGATTCCGGTGCTAATAAGATCAACGAGCTGGAGTATATTGATGTATTAACTAATCGTTTGAAGGTAATGGATTCTACTGCTGTTTCTTTATGTATGGATAATAAATTACCTATTATAGTCTTTAATATTGGGGAAGCAGGAAATATAATGAAGATAATAACAGGTGAAAAAATAGGAACAACAGTTAGAGATAAATGAAATCGTCTATTGTTTAAAGAAAGGGGTGTAATGGACAATCTGTCCTGAGCTGATAGCTCAATTAAATAATATGGAGAATATTTTGTCTGAATCTAAATCTACAATGGAAAAAGCTGTGGATGCTACAAGGAAGGATTTTTTAGGTATAAGGACAGGGAGAGCCACTCCTACACTTTTAGATGCAGTAAAGGTTGATTGTTATGGCTCAAAGATGCCTCTAAAGCAACTAGCTAATATATCAACACCGGATAAAAGATTATTGATTATTCAACCCTGGGATAGAAATTTAATCAAAGATATAGAAAAAGCTGTAATAAAGGCTAATCTTGGACTTACACCGACTATTGATGGTGCTGTAATAAGACTTCCCATACCTCCTCTTACAGAAGATAGGAGAAAACAACTGGTTAAAACAGTTAAAAAGAGAGGAGAAGATGGAAAGGTTGCTCTCAGGAATATTAGAAGAGATGCTATTGAAAAATTTAAGAAAATGGAGAAAAAGGGTGAAGCCTCCGAAGATGATGTAAAAAGAGCCCAGGAGAAAATACAGAAATTAATTGATCAACATACATCAGAAGTAGATAAATTAGTAAATACAAAGACCGAAGAAATAACAGAAATATAGATATTACTGAGGAGGAAAACAAAACAGCATATATGAGTTTGCTGATTTTTGTTTTTATTCGTCATGTTACCTGAGCTCAGTATGACAGAGCTACAGATGTTGGATTATATAAAAATGGATGGTAAATCCATTCCGAATCATGTAGCAATTATAATGGATGGTAACAGAAGATGGTCAAAAGATAAAAGTAAGCCTTTTTTTGCCGGACATTCTGTCGGAGCAGAGGTATTAAGAGAAATATGTAAGGCCTGTATAAAAGCTGGAGTTAGAATATTAACAGTTTATGCCTTTTCTGTTGAAAACTGGCATCGTTCTGAATTGGAGATAAAAATTTTACTCAGGCTTTTTAAAAGATTTGCTATTCAGGAGAGAGAAAGTTTATTTGAAAATAAAGTAAAAATGAATATTATAGGTAATATAAAAACCTTACCTTCTTCTCTTCAAAAAGAATTAATCAGGACTGCAGAGCTTACATCGATGAATACTGATTTACTTCTTAATCTTGCCATAAATTATGGTAGTAGAAATGAGATACTTGATGCAGTTAAACATATAGTCAAACTGGTTGAAGAAAGAAAGATTACTGCTGAACAGGTAGATTGTAATCTTATATCTAACTTACTTTATACTGCTGGAATGCCTGATCCTGATCTGTTAATAAGAACAAGTGGTGAACTGCGATTAAGTAATTTTTTATTATGGCAGTTAGCATATACTGAATTCTGGTTTACACATAAATATTGGCCCGATTTCAGACCTCTTGATCTTTATACTGCTATAAGAGAATATCAGGATAGAGATAGAAGGTTTGGAGGAACAAGTATTTCTAAATTAAGTGCTATGGAAGGAGAGATTTAGGGGGATAAAAGTTGAAATTATTAATAAAAGCATCAGTTAGCTTTCTTCTTATAGGGTATGTAATTTTTTTATATATATCAGGTAAAATTGTTGCTTCTATAGGTATATCAGTTTTTATTCTGGGTAGTCTTTATGAATTTTATGGTTTGTGTGAAAAGTTACAGTTGAAACCTCTTAAGGTTCCGGGTTTACTAATATCTATTTTGTTGATTTATGAAGCTTACAAAAATAATCTGGAGGGTATGATACATGTCCTTCTCCTTACAATTTTAGGAACTTTTTTAATACTTATTCTGGATAAAAGACATCTTTCTAATGCCCTTCTTGATGCTGCTGTAACTATTTTTGGGTTACTGTATGTGGTTTTCCCGATGTGCCATTTAATTCTTCTATGTGTTTATCCCTGTGAAAGCAGACCCAATGGTCTGGATTTGTTTCTTTTTATAATACTCTGTAATTCTACCTGTGATATGAGTGCAAATGGGATCGGTTCATGGCTTGGCAGGCATAAGATTTTAACTCATGTAAG
>JAKJGF010000026.1 GCA_022704525.1 Bacillota bacterium
TTCCTCATATACTTCTTCTTCACTGGAAGGCCTTCTTACCTGAGGTATAGAGAGTCCACCATAATTATTTCCTATTTCACCTTTTAAATCAAAACCATCTTTTCTATAGCAAGACTCTTCTTTATCTGCTACAGGCTCTTCCTGTTCCATATCATAAGTATTATAGTGCGGTCTTCTGGGAATATTTTTCGGTTCTTCTTCTATGGTATCTTCCTTATCTTTATATGGTTTAAACCCTGAAATAGACTGTATTTTTTCCTCAAATGGAGACATATCTTCAACTGAGGAGGGATATATGCTCTTGACTGATTCTCTATAAGGTCCTATAGGCCTATAAGGAGGTGATTCTTCATCATCTTCATCATCTTCCTGCACTTCTGAAGCGTCCAGTAAACTTTCCACTGAAAATTCTCTTACAATCTCTACTTCATCAGATTTTATAACTTCCCCGGTACGTTTTCCCTTGAAAATCCGAGGCTTATTCTTTTCATCAGGTATTGCTTTCTTTTTTCTCTTATGAAATAAAGTTAAAAAAGCTATCACTCCACCAAGAAAAAGAAAAAGTACTACAAAAAGAAGTATCAAAAGATATTTATTATCTATAAAAGGAAGGGAAGAATTAGGTTCTACTAAAGCAGTGGGAGTAACTTCTTCCGATACAGGAGTAAAAGTTGGTTCCAAAGCAGGGGTTATTTCAGGAAGCTTCTCCATAGTAACATCTATTACTAATTTCTGACCGGGTTTAAGAGAAAATTCTTTACTATAATTTTCGTGCCCTTCTTTTTTAATTTCTATTAAATGAGCACCTGTAGGTACACCAGGTAACTCTACAACATCAGCTTTATCTTTACCATCAATAAATACTGTAGCTCCTTCAGGTTTATTCTTAATAATGATGACACCCGGTTTTCCTATAAGTTTTGCTATAAGAGTAAAGGTTTTTTCCTCTTCTATTTTAACTTCTTGCACAAAGGGTTTATAATTTTGTTTTATTAATTTTACTGTATATTTCCCGGGATTCATATCTTTACTAAAAGAAGTTTTACCTTTTTTATTATTATCTATATAAACATCAGCTTCTGCAGGTGTGGATGTTATTACTAATTTACCGGGTTTTAAACTTTTAATTAATGTAGCACTTACTGATGTTGATCCTCCCCCTTCAATATAGACACGTCTGTAAGAAGATTCATAACCTTCAAGATAAAAACTTACTGTATGACTTCCCGGCGATAGAGAAACACTGGTGGGAGCAATTCCATAACCTGCTCCATCTATGCTTATGGAAGCACCTGGAGGATCAGAACCAATATATAAAGTACCTTTAGATGGACGTTTAGTAGGAACCGCTGTGGGTTCTGGTAAAGGATATAACGTTATAGAAGCATAAGCATCTAAACCCTCTTCAACTGTAACACTGGTATAACCGGTTTCATAACCGGACATAGAAGCACTTACTGAATGTGTACCAGGGGGAATACCACCTAAACTAACAGGACTTGATCCAACATAACCTCCATCAAAATAAATACTTGCTCCTGAAGGACTGGTAGAAACAAATACAGTTCCACCTGCAAAGGCATTCTCCTTAAACAGAAGTATCACTGTAATATAAAGAAAAATTAGATATATGTTCCATTTTCCTAATAAATTCTTCATTTTTTAATTTTATTAACCTCTGAAATAAAATCTATACGGGGAATATTGTAAACTGTCTCAGCATAACCTTTAGTCATGAGAGACTGAACAGCTTTGAAAGGTTCTATTTTACCTGTAAGCACTCTGTATACTTCTCTTGTAATAGGCATATCTATCTTATATTCATGACTTAATTCATAAGCAATCCTTGTAGTATTTACACCTTCCACTACTGCATTCATATTAGTAAGTATTTCATTAAGAGATCTACCTTTTGCCAGTTGAATACCAAGAGTTTTATTTCTACTTAGAGAACTTGTACAGGTAGTAAACAGATCTCCTATTCCTGCAGGAGATAAAAAGGTTTCAAAACGAGCTCCCATTCTAACTCCCAGAGAATATATCTCAGTAAGCCCACCTGTAAGAATTGCAGCGAATGTATTTGAACCGAACCCCAGGGTATCAGCAATGCCGGCAGCTATAGCAAATATATTTTTTAAGGCCCCGGCAATTTCAACACCTTTAACGTCTGAATTCTGTAATACTCTAAAGTATTTTGTTTGGAATATCTGTTTTATCTTTCTTATGACCCGGAGATTTTGAGACGAAGCAACTGTAACAGCAGGAAGTTCCTTCGCTATCTCTCTGGCCAGATTGGGGCCAGAAATTACACCTATATTATCTTTACACTTATCCGGGAGTTCCTCCTTTAACACTTGAGACATAGTACAGAGAGTAATCTCATCAAATCCTTTGGTTACACTAATAAAGATCTTATTATTATGAGCAAAAGGATTTATTTCTCTGACTATTTTTCTGAAAAAAGGAGAAGGAACTGCTACAACTACGATTTCACAATTTTTTATAACTTCTTCTAAATCTGTTGAAATAGTTATTCCTTTAGAAGGAATAGTTATACCTGACAGATATTTTCGATTTTCCCTGTATTCAATGAGTTCCTGTTTGAATTCTTCATTACGAGTCCAGAGCTTTACAACCAGACCCTTACAGGATAAAAGTATAGCAAGGGTTGTACCCCATGCCCCTGCACCTATTATAGCAATTGAACACTTATTACTCATAATTCCAACCTGATTTTGAATTTTAATTTTAATATATAATTTTCGATATAAAAGATTTTTTTCCTTCGTTCTTCTGACCTAATTATACCTTATGTTGCAAAACATATCAATTAAGAATAATAACTATAATTGATTTTTGACTAAATTATGATATAATATAGGTAATTATTATCAGGGTTAATAGTTATATAATTCATATGAACAGGAGTTTTCATTAAAAATAAACTTTTTATGTTTAAAGCTATAAGCAATCAGTTTAAGGAAAAAACTGAAAGCTCATTGCTAATAATAATTTAAATAAGCCTTTGGCAGCTTATGGAACCTGAGTATATAGATTAGTCTTGAAATATATATTATATTTTTTATTTAATTACTATAAAAGCTGGCTGGTGATTGCTGAATGCTTATTAATTGAGAGGAGATAATAAATAAACGTGTCCACATTGCTTGATAAAATTGGTGATAACATTGATAGGTATCTAATAAATTTAGTTAAACAAAGTACTGGTGATCTATCCTATAAGAGGCTCAATAAATGTTGTTTTACAGTCAATAAAGGTTCAACACTGGTTCATGTTCTTATAAAAGATTGGAAAGAAGATACACCTCTTGTAGAGTGTATATCTTATGTAGTTAGAGAAGCAAATATATCAGAAGATCTATCTAAAAAACTGCTTCTTATGAACTGGGAAATGCCTTTTGGAAGTTTTTCCATCGATCCGGAAGATAATTGTATTGTTTTAAGCCAGTGTATGATCGGCTCAACTCTTGACGAACCAGAACTAAATATAGCAGTAGAGACTATAGCTCAGGTTGCCGACGAGGTGGATGATCTTATTATAGAATCTTATGGTGGTATAACAGCTCTTCAGGATTTAATAAAAAAACAACATATACCTGTGAAAAAATAATAATCTTCAGGAGAGGTAAAAAGTGACTTTTTTTTTAATCAGAGCAAAGTTCACAAGTACACTGGAAAGATTTCTTCCTGTGGGGATTCTTGCTACCGATGGAACTAATATAATTTATAAAGAAGTGCCTAATGGTGTTGAAAGCAGTCCTTTTATAATAAAAACCATAGAAAAATTAAAGCTTAAATATAAAAATAAGAAATATACTTACAAAGATAACCCAAAATTATTTTTAGAGTTATTAATACAACACTTTGCAGGCTTTTTAACTTCTAATGAAGAGTTTCATCCACTATTTATAGGTTCCCTTGATGCTCCAGCAGAAAATGTAGCAAAAGAAGCAAGTGATAAACTTGCATTATTTGGTAACAATTTCATATCTGGAGAGGACCTGGATAATTTATGGCCAAAATCCTGAATTATTCTCGTAATTCACGGCGTTTTTTAGCCTGCAAGGCTATATCGCTATTAGGATAGGTTTCTTCACAGAGCCTGTAAAACTTTATAGCTTCTTCTAATTTTTTGTCATTTGAGGATTTTTCACCTAATTTAAAATATATAGTTGCTTTATATCTTCTGAATTCATCTAACTGTTTTTCGGAAATAGTGAGTTGTTCTGCTTTCTCCAGATAGCTTGCAGCAGTAGCAAGTTCTTCTTTCTCTATATATAATTGTCCCATCCCAAGAAAAAACTGGACTTTACTTACTTTAAGCTCCTCAGCATATATATCTGAAAGATTAAGTTTATCAAGTTTATCAATTAAAATAAGTGCTTTATCATATTTTTTTTCTATAATAAGAAGATCAATTTTACCGAGTAAAGCACTAATACAATCACTATTAAGGTCTAAGGCCATTTCATATGCCAGATAAGCAGACTCAATATCACTTTTCATAGAGTAGATCTTCCCCAGGGTGGCATAAATTTCACTTTCAGGATCCATATGAGAGACTTTCTCATAGACCTGAATAGCTTTATCTAATTGTCCTGTTTCTCTATATGAATTCCCGAGTAATTTTAACAAAGAAACCTCAGGGTTTTTTATATCTTCAAGAACCAGAATAACTTTAGTATAATTTTTCTGTTCAAATAAAGCCTGGCAAAATTTAAATAATATATCATTATCCATTAAATTTACCGGTAATTTTTCATAATAAAAGATAGCCTGTTCCCAGTCAGAAAGTGTAAAATATAAATTCCCTATTGAGAGGATTATAGAAGAGTTATTTTCATCTAATTTAATTAAGTTATGATATAGGTCCAGAGCAGCTTTTAATCTGTTTTTACTTAATAAGATTTTAGCTTTATTCAGCATTTCTTCCATATATTTTTTATTTTTTTTGCTTTCTTCCTGCAATAAAGAATTATTTTTCTTTGCAATAAACCTCTTTTTATCTTCTTTTTCAGGTGAGGTTATAAGTTTCAGAGAGTAAACTCTTCCATCGCGAGAACCAAAGAAAATATTCTGTCCAAATATTACTGGAGAAGATCTCAGAGAACCACCTGTTTCAAAATGCCAGATTTTTTTACCTGTATAAATATCTAAGGCGTAAAAGTTTCCATCATCTGACCCAATATAAATAACATCTTCAAATAGAACCGGTGTACATCTTATACCCCCGAGAGTTTCAAATTCCCATAGAATCTTTTTTTCAATTAAATCGATAGCATATAGTTTATTATCAAGAGATCCTGTGTAAATAGTATCTTCTCCCACACATACAGAGTTACGAAAAGGTTTTTCAAAATCTATACTCCATATGTATCTTCCATCTTCTGCATTTAATAGAATAATAGAACCATTTTTAAATAAACCCTCACAGGCTATATAAACAATATCTTCTGACATAACAGGAGACGCATATATCCTTCCACCTGTTTCATACTTCCAGATTTCACTCCCTGTCTTAAGATCTATAGAAAGGACGCTACCGCCTTCTGTGCCAATATAAGCTATACCATTAAGCAGGAATGGAGAGTGATGAACGATACCACCGGTTTTAAAAGACCACCCGGGGGAACCACTTTCAGCATCAATTGCAAGAAGTATATCTTCATGATGAAGCCCTTTTTTATATAATGAAGCCCCAATGACTAACAGGTTATTACCTATGGCTGGATTAAAAAATACTGATTCTTCTCCATGGAATTCCCATTCTTTTTTACCATTAAACATATTTAAAGAATAAATTTTCCCATCTCTGGCACCTACATAAACTCGTCTATTATAATATGCTGGAGAAGTGGAAACCCAATTTCCTGTGCGAAATCTCCATTTCTCTTTTCCGTCCTGTAGACCTAAAGCATAGATATTTTTATCATCTGAACCTATATAAAGAGTACCTTCCACTGCTATAGGAGAAGATGACACCTTATCACCTGTTTGAAAGTACCAGTTAAGTAAAGTTGTATCAATGTTTTTATCAATTTCAGAAACAGGATATTTATCTTTACTAAAGGTCTGGTTTGTACTTTTATCTAAAGTTGTAACAGTTTTATAAGATATAGAAGGAAGAATTACCGATGTCGACTTTTTTTCTACCTCTCCTTTACCGTCAAGTTTTTCTAATTCATTCTGGAGTTCTTTCTTCATATTCAAAGCAGAAGAATAACGTTTTTCAGGCTTCAATCTCAAAGCTGTAGATACAATCATTGCTAATTCTTGAGAGATATCGGTTCTTACATCTTTTACTGGTTTAAAGACAAAAGGAACAGAGCGAATCTTCGTCAGAAGGTAATGCATTAAAGCGCCGAGGGCATAAATATCACCTGAAACTCCCATTCTACCTTCATATCTTTCAGGCGCCACAAACTCCACTCTCTGAGGTAAAGGAATAATATTCCTTCCCTGGTGAGGTCTCGAAATTGGTATATCAGTAAGTAATATATTACCTGATTTTTTAATTATAATATTTGAAGGAACAAGATTATAACAGTACAGAGGAGGCATAGAATTATGAAGAAATTCAAGAGTATCAGAAATCTTGCATACTATATCTATTACAAAAGATATAGACAGTTCTTTCTGTACAGAATGTAAGATCCTTTCCAGAAGTTCTCCTTCCAGGAAGTTAAAAACAATGTAATAACCCAGATAAAATCTTCCTTTTTCAATAAAATAATCTGTTATTACAGGTATAGAAGGATGGTTGATTTTAGATATTATATCAATTTCCCTATTAAAATGCTCTATAGCTTTGGACTGGAATTTTTGATCAGGTAAAACAGTAATTATTTCTTTTATAAACTTAAGAGAGTTTTCCTGTCGATCCTCTACTATATAAAGGGATTCACCCAATTCGGAACTGATGAGGTTAAAAATAAAATATTTATTCAAAATTACTCCTCTCCCAAGAGTTCCATGACCTTTTAATTCATCTGTCATCATCTGCCCGCAGTCATTACAAAATTTTGCATCTTTCCTATTTTCAGTTCCACATTCAGGGCATTTTTGCAATATTATCTCTCCTCTCATAAAATGTCAAAGATAATATATACATACTAACAAGAAAAAGTCAAATAATAAAATTACAAAGTACTTAATTTTATTAATAGATATATATTCCAAAAACTTTCTATAAAGTATTATAAGATAGAAAAACATTTTAAAAATGTTATATTAATTATCATAATTATATCTAAAAAAAAAGATTCCTTTAAATACACAAAAATCTTCCCCTGAGATTTTTCAGAAAATATATTTATAAAAAGTTATAAAATACACTATAAAGTCAATTAAATTTTTATATAAATTATTATTAGCTTTCAGCTTTTCCTTAAGCTGATTGCTGATAGTTTTAAACATAAAAAGTTATGTTTACTGAAGCTAATAATTTAACAATAATAAAAATTCCTATGTAATTAAATTAGATATATTTAAGGAAATATGGTATAATAATATTCAAATTTATTAGTATTTAAAGAAAATATTATAGTTGATTTCATAAGTTATTAAAGTTCAAATAATTTGTAAAGTGTACTTAGCAGTATTAATTATAGCCTCTTATGAAACTAACTATACTGATGATTTATAATATAAATTTTTTTATAATTATTATTAAGGAGATAATTAGTTATGGATCCTCATGAAAGTTATAAATTAATTTATCAAATTCTTTCACTAATTAGATATCTATTTATAGCTATCCCTGCAGTTATATTTGTATCTACTGTAATGTCATTGTTTAATTTTAAAAATAAAACACTTAGAAAAATGTTTAATTACAGGGATGTTACCAATAGTCTTTCCACATTATTTCCTTTAATGATCTTTTCTATACTAATACTTTTCTTCTGTCTTACCGGGGTTGTAGAAGTTCTAAAGTCAACAAAAGTAGAGATTAAGCCTTATCCTTTATTACATAAAGTAATCCTTCCAATTTTTAATTTAAAAATTCCTTCTCTGGCAACTCTGCTTATTGAAATATTTACTCCGCCATATATCACATTTCCTCTACTAGTTATAGCTTTTATAGTATATATAGTAAAATGGAAAGATACGGCATCAAAGGTATTAATAATAGTGGCAACAGCAAATTTGTTTATAATATTATTTACTTATAAGTTGTTTTGTGTTTACTATGAATTATATGCAATAAGAATGCTTCATTGAAATGAGAGGTGTATTTTATGGCAGGTTCTATGTGTTTACGTCATCAAGAAAGACCGGCAGTTGGCCGATGTAAATTATGTTTAAAACCTGTATGTGAAGAATGTAAAATCGAAACTGCAGATGGTATTTTCTGTGGAGAAGAATGTAAAGGCAAATCAGAAGCTCAGAAAGAAAAGGCAATACAGACCCATATTCAGGTGCAATTAGACACTCAGAAACAACAACGTCTATCTCCGGTGAAAAATTTCCTCAGTTTCCTTATGCTCCTCGCAGGACTTGGTGTGGTAGGAGCAATAGTATGGTTTTTTTTACTCCCCCAGGAAATCAAAATTCAAATCCAATTACTCCTAAACAATTTACTAAAAAAATAATGTTAAAAATTATACAATTCTTATAAAACAATAATATTTGCTATTAATTAAATAGCAAATATTTGCTATTTAATATTTATAATGTACCAGGGAAAATAACCTGGCACTTGTTAATATTAAAGTGATAAAATATTTATCTAATTATATTTGATATTTAAAATCAATATTACAAGTAAAATAGTTGACAAAAATTATCAATTAAGTTATAATTAGCTCTGAAGGAGAAACTTAAATAATATAGAATTTATTAATTTTACTAATATTTTTCGAGCTATGCTCTATCAGCTTTCGACTTTACTTAAGCTGATAATTTAACAATAATACAAATTCCTATGCATATAAATTATTGAATTGGAGGGATAAGAATGTGGGATTATACTGATAAAGTTCTTGACCATTTTTATAATCCAAGAAATTATGGTGATATGGAAAATCCTGATGCTGTCGGGGAAGTAGGTTCTCTGGCCTGTGGTGATGCCTTAAAACTTATGCTTAAAATAGACGAAAACAAAAAAATAATAGATGCCAAATTTAAAACATTTGGTTGTGGAAGTGCTATAGCTTCTTCTTCTGCTCTTACTGAACTAATCAAAGGTATGAATATTGACGAAGCTCTCCAGGTAACAAACAAGCAGATTGCTGATTATCTTGGAGGTTTACCGGAAGCAAAAATGCATTGTTCAGTTATGGGAAGAGAAGCTTTAGAGACCGCCATAGCAACATATAAAGGAGAAAGTAAAAAACATTATGAAGAATTAGAAGGTAGAATTGTATGTAAATGTTTTGGTGTGACTGAAGGTAAATTAAAAAAAGTCATAAAAGAAAATCATCTTTCTACTGTAGAGCAGGTTACTAATTATACAAAAGCAGGAGGAGCATGCACTGCCTGTATTCCAGATATTGAAGATATTATAAAAGAAGTAATGGGAGAAATAGCAGTAAAAAAAGAAATATCTCCTGTAAAAAGAAAAAGACTTACCAATATTCAGCGTATACTCTTAATTCGAGAAACAATAGATAGAGAAATAAAACCTTCCCTCCAGATTGATGGAGGAGACATTGAGCTAATAGATGTAGATGGCAAGGATGTATATGTTTCACTGAGGGGGGCATGTACTAACTGCCCCAGTGCAGGATTTACATTGAAATCTTTTGTAGAAGCAAAACTTAAAGAATTTGTAGGTGAAGAATTAAATGTTATTAACGAAAGCCCTGTAGAATAAAGGTTAAGAAAGGAGTACCTATTTATGAAAGTAGTTTACGTTGACAATAATGCAACCACAAAAGTAGCTGAAGAAGTGAAAAAAGAAATGCTTCCGTACTACACTGAATTATATGGCAATCCTTCCAGTATGCATACCTTTGGAGGAAAAGTAGCGAAAAAAATCGAAGAAGCCAGAGAAAAAGTAGCAGAACTCTTAGGTGCTATACCATCGGAAATAGTTTTCACAAGTTGTGGAACTGAAAGTGATAATGCTGCTATAATGGGTACCTTAGAGTGTTATCCGGAGAAAAAACATATTATTACAAGCAGAGTTGAACATCCGGCAGTAATGACTCTTTGTAAAAATCTTCAGAAAAGAGGATATAAAGTAACTTTTCTTCCTGTAGATAATAAAGGCCGACTTGATTTAAATCAGCTTAGAGATTCTATTACCACTGATACAGCCATAGTATCACTTATGTATGCAAATAACGAAACAGGCGTTATTTTTCCTGTGAAGGAAATAGCCACTATAGTAAAGAGTCGTGGATCTGTTTTTCATACAGATGCTGTTCAGGCTACAGGTAAATTAGACATAGACATGAAACAAAATAATATCGATTTCCTGTCATTATCAGGACATAAATTACATGCTCCCAAGGGAATTGGTGTTCTTTATATAAGAAGAGGAACAAAATTTCGACCTTTCCTGAAAGGTGGTCATCAGGAAAATAGCAGACGGGGAGGAACTGAAAATGTGCCATCCATAGCAGGTCTTGGTAAGGCATGTGAACTGGCAAAGAAAAATATAAAAGAAGAACAGGAGAGGGTAAAAAAACTCAGGGATAGGCTTGAAGAAGGAATTCTAAAGGCTATACCGAATGTTCAGGTAAATGGTGATAGAGAAAATAGATTACCTAATACTACCAGTCTGGGTTTTGAATTTGTAGAAGGAGAAGCAATTCTTTTAATGCTTGATAAACTTGGCATCTGTGCTTCATCAGGTTCTGCCTGTACATCAGGTTCTCTTGAACCTTCCCATGTATTAAGGGCTATGGGTATTCCTTTTACATATGCCCATGGTTCAATAAGATTCAGTTTAAGTTATTATAATACCGATGAAGATATAGATTATATACTTGAACATATGCCCGGGATTATAAGTAAATTAAGAGAGATTTCGCCTTTTACACAATATACAAAATGATGATTTTCTGGATGATTGTTAAATAAAAGTTATTTCAGCATGGGAAGGATTGGAATTAAATATATGAATGCCATAGGCCTTATTGAATTAAACAGTATGGCCAGGGGTATTGAAGTATGGGATACTATGCTTAAAGTTGCTTCAGTAGAACTTCTCACTGCAACAACCCTCTGTTCGGGAAAATATGTAATTTTCATAAAAGGAGATGTAGGATCAGTAAAGACTTCTATTGAAATAGGACTTGAGGTAGCAGGAATATGGTTAATAGACAGCCTTATTATTCCCAATATACACCATCAGGTCTTTCATGCCATTACAGGAGAAACAGACTTTGATATAGAAGCTCTGGGTATAATAGAAACTTTTTCTGCTGCATCAGGTATAGTATTTGCTGATACGGCAGTTAAATCCTCTGCAGTTAACCTGATTGAAATAAGAATATCTATGGGGCTTGGAGGAAAATCCACCATATATCTTACCGGCGAGGTAGATGCTGTGAAAGCATCTATTGAAGCAGGAAAAGGAGCAATAAAATCTGAATTGATAGTTAATACTATAGTAATACCTTCACCACATAAAGATCTTATAAAACACTTAAAAGAAGAATAAATTCGTGAAAGGTGAAACGAATTTGTTGAGAAGCAAAAACTAATACTTTTCGTTTTTCACGAATTCCATTTTTAACGAAAGGAAATGTATATTATGAGTGAAGTGTCTAAATCTCTTGATTTTATTAGAACTATTGTTACAGAAGATTTGAAAAATAATAAAAACAATGGACGTGTTATGACTCGATTTCCACCAGAACCGAATGGTTATCTTCATCTGGGTCATTCCAAGTCTATCTGTCTTAATTTCGGTATTGCTTCGGAATTTGGAGGAGTCTGTAATCTCCGTTTTGATGATACAAATCCATGTAAAGAAGATATTGAATATGTAGAATCCATACAGGAAGATATAAAGTGGCTTGGTTTTGATTGGGAAGACAGACTCTATTATGCTTCCGATTATTTTGATCAGATGTACCAGTATGCATTACAATTAATTAAAGATGGTAAAGCCTATGTTTGTAATCTGAATGCAGAAGAAATCAGGCACTACAGAGGAACTCTTACTGAATCCGGGAAAGAAAGCCCTTACCGTACCCGCTCAATAGAAGAAAACCTCTCTCTCTTTGAACGTATGAAAAGAGGAGAATTTGAAGAAGGTACCTGTGTGTTACGTGCAAAAATTGACATGACCTCGCCAAATATAAATATGAGAGATCCCACTATATACCGTATCAGAAAAGCAGAGCATCACAGAACAGGTAATAAATGGTGTATTTATCCCATGTATGATTTTGCCCACTGTATTTCAGATGCTACTGAAGGTATTACCCATTCTATCTGTACTCTGGAGTTTGAAATTAATCGTCCCCTATATGACTGGTACCTTGATCAACTCCCTGTACCCTGCCATCCACAGCAGATAGAATTTGCAAAACTCAATTTTACCAGAACAATTATGAGCAAAAGAAAACTTCTCAGGCTCGTAAAAGAAGGACATGTATCAGGATGGAATGATCCGAGGATGCCTACCCTGGCAGGAGCAAGAAGACGTGGTTATACAGCGGAAGCCATAAGAAATTTATGTGATATGGTGGGTGTTGCAAAAAGTAACAGTGTAGTTGATATAGCATTACTTGAACACTGTATAAGAGAGGATTTAAATAAAAAAGCTCTCAGGGTTATGGCAGTACTTAAACCACTCAAAGTTATAATTGACAATTATCCGGAAAATCAGGTAGAAGAATTAGAAGCAGTAAATAATCCTGAAGACCCGAATAGTGGAACAAGAAAAATTCCTTTTTCCCGTATTATATATATTGAACAGGATGATTTCAGAGAAGATCCACCTAAAGGATATTTTCGACTCTCTCCGGGACGTGAAATAAGATTAAAACATGCCTATTATATCAAATGTAACAGTGTGATTAAAGATGAACTTACAGGAGAAATAAAAGAAGTTCACTGCACCTATGATCCTGAAACAAAAGGAGGATGGTCTACAGATGGACGTAAAGTAAAGGGAACCTCCCACTGGGTTTCTGCTCCTCACTCCATAGAAGCAGAAGTTCGACTGTATGATTATTTATTTCTGGATGTAAAGGCCGGTGAAGAAGAAGAGACTTCAGACTTTATGGAAAGGCTAAATCCAAATTCTCTTGAAATCCTTAAAAAATGCCGTCTTGAGCCAGGATTAAAAGAAGCAAAAACCGGTATTAGCTATCAGTTTCTCAGACAGGGATATTTCTGTGTGGACTCTGTTGACTCCTTACCGGATAAACCGGTATTTAATCGAACTGTATCATTACGTGACACATGGGCTAAAATTGAGAAAAGTCAGAAGTAGAAAAATTAAAAACGAAAATCCAATGTTTCTATTAATTTCCTTGACTCACCGGCTGAGCTACTTGTGGGGAAATTATTAATACAATAATTAAATAATTCCAGTGCTTTTTTTCTATAGCTTTTCTTAAACGTATAATTATGCAATAATCTATTCATGTTCACGCTTTATAGTTCTCACCGTCACTCTTCACCCTTCACGCTTTTATTGTCCCATTCTTTTAAGTTTTGCTTCTATAGCAGATTTCAACTGAGTATCTTTCTGCTCTGTTGCAAATTTTAAAGCTTTCTTGAAATATTCTACAGCTTTTTCTTTATCACCCTGTAGCTCATAAGAAGAAGCGAGACCTACATAGGCCTGAGGGTTATCCTGGTCAATTTTGATTACCTTTTTAAATTCCTCTATTGCAGGGCCTGCTTCTTCCTGAAGGTTATATATAGAACCAAGTCCAAAATGACACAGAGCCAGTTCAAGCTTTTTTGCTTCCACTTCCTTTGGATTTAAACCTGATTTTGAAGAAATTTCTTTTGTATATAATTCTATAGCCTTTTTATAGGCTTCCATAGCACTTTTAAAATCTTTTTTTACAGTAAAGAAATATTCACCAATATTACTGTAAGCAGAAGCATTTTTAGAATCAAGCTTTATGGCTTCATAATATTCTCCTTTAGCATCTCCTGTTTTACCCATATAATAATAAGCCGCACCGAGATAATTATGAAGATCTGAATTTTTAGGTTCTATTTTCAGGGCTTTTTTATAGCTATCCACAGAAAGAGACATCTTCTGATCTGCCTCTGTTTTCTTACCTGCAGCGGCTTGTTGTCGTGATTTCTGGTAATATATATGTCCCATATCCTGATAGGCTAATACTTCCTGAGTTCCTTTAGAAACTGCTTTTTTATAATATTCCAGAGCTTTATCAAGGTTTTCTCTGTAATAATAAACCTTACCCATATAGGTATAAGCTTCAGGAATATTGCTATCCAAATCCATAGTGGCTTTAAGTTCTTTTTCTGCAGGGTCAAGCTGACCGAGTTTCACATAAATAATACCCAGAAGTAGATGTCCTGCAGCATATTTAGGATCAGCCTGCACTGCTTTTTTAGCCTCTCCAAGAGCAGCATTCCAGTTATTCTCTTTTATATATTCACCGGCTTTCTGAGAATGAATCCTTGCTGTTTCTATTTGTCCACCATTACCTTTCGAAAAAATCTGTATGGTAAAAGAAAACATAAAAATTAAAAAAACTATGAAAGTAATAAATATTTTATTATACACAGTAAATTCCTCCTTAAAATCGTGATGCGTGATATGTAATATGGTTTATAGTTGACTGTTAATAACCTCACTTCTCACTACTATACTTCTCTTTATCAATAGGCGGAAGATCTTCAGAAAGTTTCCTTACTTCCCTTATAATCCAACGAAGATCCCTTTCCTTAAGGTCTGAATAAGCAGGAAGTTGGAGGGTATCCTTCATAGATTCAGCATAGGGGCAACTTGAATAATTTTCTGAGAAAAGTTCCAGATTAGGACAGACATCTATATGGAGATTACAGAGATCCAACCTTCTTCTTATTGCTCTCTGACTCAATGTATAAGCATCTGAAACCCTTATACAGTACTGATAATAATTGGTCACAGAGTCAGGTATTATCCTGGGAAGCATAATAGCAGGAATATCTTTAAGAGCATTATCATATTCCCTTGCATTGGTTCTGCATAGATCATTATAATGCTCCAACATCTCAAGCCCTCGAATACCAAATTTAGCCTGAATATTTGTAAATCTCTTACTATATCCTTTTGGTACAGGAGAAAGGGGACGTATTTTTTCCCAGGTCTTTATTGTAGCTCTGTTATAATCCCCCGAAAGAGAATAGGCATAAAGTATGGGATATCCGGAAAAAAAGAAGGCTTTAGGGCCCAGAAGTTTTGTTTCCAGATAAGACATGAAGATTTTTTTAAAGAGAGCAGATTTGGAAGGGAATGGTTCATTATAAGACATTTCCCTTACCTTTCTATCAATCTCCGGATCAGAAGTCATAGCCACACCACCACCAAAACAGTTTATACTCTTTAAGGATTGAAAACTTGAGAAAGCAGCTTTGCCAAAGGTTCCCACTTTTCTTCTCTTATAAGTTGAACCCATAGCATGGGCACAGTCTTCTATCACTATAAGATCATGACGGTTTGCTATTTCCATAATTTCATCCATTTCACAGGGATGGCCATAGACGTGAGTGGGAACAATAGCTCTGGTTTTATCACTTATAGCTCCCTCTATTTTGCCTGGATCCATGTTATAAGTATCTGGTTTTATATCAATAAATACGGGTTTTAACCCTGCGGCTTTTGCCATAGCAGGAATAACCCAGAAAGTAAGAGCAGGAAAAATGATCTCACTTCCCTCTGGAAGTTCCAGAGCTTTTAAAATATAATAAAATGCCATACGACCATAAGAAGTTGTTACAGCATATGGTAATTCCTGGTACATAGCAAAATCCTTTTCAAACTCACTTATCTCGGGCCCTTCCATAAGATCTCCTTTGAGATATGAAGACATAAGAATTATTAAAGAACCGGGGGTCATCCTGGCACTGTATCGACTGATAGCTCTCATAAATTTACCTCCTTAATAATTGGTGAGAGATGAGAAGTGAGAGGTGGAATATAAGAGGTGAAGAGATAATGCAACAGTAATAATATCCTATTCTTTTCACTTTTCACTTTTCATTTTTCACAATCATAATCTATCCCGTTATTATATCACATAAGACATGGTCTTGCAAAAAAAGATCCAATTACATAAAAAACTATTTTTAACAATTAAAGAGGATTTTAAAATAACAATATAGAAAGTTTACTCTGTTACTTTTATATAAAAGAAAAGGAGGAAATATCTTGAAAAAACACTTAACTATCGGTCTGATTTTATTATCAATCTGTTTTTCTCTTTTATACTTCAATGGTTGTGGAGCTTTACTGGCACTGGTTTCAGCAGTTTTCGGCGATCTGGGAGCTTTCGCTTTTGTACCATTTCTGGAAGAAGGTAAAATAACTGAAAGCCAGGCAGGAAAACTTCCCGGTATGATAATGCTATATACAAACAATCCACCTCCAGGTTATAAACCACTTCCCGGAGCAACTGCTAAAATTGCCGGTGTATCTATGACTACAGATGGAAATGGTTATTTTCATATAACAGGTTTACCTGTGGGGTTACAGAATCTATCAATAGAACATCCTTCCTATGTTTCTATTGAACAGCAGATACCCATAAGTGATCCCAATACAAGTTCTGTAACCTTTAATAATTTCAATGTTACACCTTCCAATCTGCTTATACCTATTGGAATTGGAGGTATCTTCCAGTTCAGTTCCTATGCAACGAGTAGCAATGGAACTCTTGTAAAGCCTCTCACTTCCTGGTCAGTAATCGGCGACATAGGGACAATAGGAGAAGAAACTGGTATTTTCACAGCTACAAAAGCAGGCACAGGATTTATAAGGGCTACAAGTGGTTCAAGCAGTTCCCAGACACCTGTAACAGTTGTAAATGGAACAGGAACTGTTTACGGATATTTAACCTATAACAGTCAACCTGTAAAAGATGCGACTGTTTATATTAACGGCTTTACTCAATATACTATTACAAGCATAGAAGGAAGTTATATAATTCCTGGTATACCTGCAACGACTGTAGAAGTAATAGGTAAATATCAGATATCAGATCCCAACTATTCACCTCCAACCTGCCCCTCCTGTAGTGAGAGAACAGATATGGAGGCCAGTAATGTCCTCTATGGTACAACTATAGTTACAGTACCGAGTGGCGGACAGGTAGAAGCCAATATAGTACTTGTAAACAAAATTGATGCTCCTACACCGGGGCAAGCAACACCATTCCCCACAGCAGGCACTCCAACATTGACACCGGTTTTTACTGCAACTCCTTCTGTAACACCAACACCTACAATACCCTTATCACCACCTGTAATAATATCAATCGAACCTCCAACGCAACCTCCCGGTAGTACTGTAATCATAGTGGGAAACAACTTCGGTGCCAGCCAGGGAAGCAGTTTTGTAACATTTAGCTCAATAACTGCAGATGTCATTTCCTGGAGTCCTACCCAGATAGAGGTTGTTATGCCAGGTATATATAACGGTCCCATACCTGTATCAGTTACAGTCGGTGGGGTAGAAAGTAATATTGTTCAATACTTCGGTGCACCCCACCCATAAATAAAATTTAAATTTCTCAGGAAAGCCTTTAAGGGCTTTCTTTTTTTATTTCCATAAAAGTATCCATCCTCTAAAGCCTTAAGAAAAACCTCTCTATAAGAATTTCTAAATAATTCAATGTCATATAAAGACTCATATACTTCTTTAGAACCTTTTGAAAGATTTTCCCTTAATTCCCTGTTATGAATAAGTAATCTTATAGCTCCGGCAAGAGAAAATCCATGGGGTTTTACAAATAAACCATTTTTATTTTCAAAGATCACTTCTTCAATATATCCATTACGACAGGTAATTACAGGTTTCCCGAAATACAGTGCCTCTACAATACAGTTGGGAATACCCTCTTCTTTATGAGTAGTTGGGATACAGATAAAATTGGAAGCCTCTGTAACACCCAGAACATATTTTCTTTCTACAGAAGTTCCGTCTAAAACCTTAAAATTCTTTAATTTCTTATTATATTCCATAAGTTTACTCCAGACCCTGCAGTGAACATACTCCATCCTTGAAAAACCGATAAAGATAATCTTCTCATTCACAAGATGCTTCATAGCCTCCCCTATAACAAACCAACCTTTACCCGAAACGGCTCTTGCATTAAGGCTTACAATTAAAAAATCTTCTGGCACTTCAAAAAGTTTCCTTATTTCCTTTGAAGAAGCCACTTCTCCCCTGTAACACACAGCGTTCCTTATAACCTTTATCCTCTCTTCAGGAAAAGAACGCAGTTTTAATATCTGCCTTTTAGCCCCTTCGGATTCAACTGTCATATAATTATGGGCCGGATTGGCCTGGGGCTTTGGCATACTTCTTGCTCCCACACAGAATTCAACTACAGGTATATCAAGTCTCCGGCATGGTTCTGTGGCAAAATGAAAAAAACTCGTAAAAACCAGAGAAGGTTTTATTTTTTTTAACTCCTGAAATAAGGCTTTCTGATTTCTCCGGTGAATATTAACAATCTCCACTGCATAATTTAAAAACTCTCTGTATTCAGGGTCAGAAATTCTATCTCCCTCAAGAGATGTTAAAATATAAAAAGAAAACTCCTTATAAAGACTTCTTACAACGTATTTTATAAGAGTTTCACAACCGCCTTTATTAAAGAGATCAGTAAAAAAAACACAGATAGTAGGAAGTGAGAGGTGAGAGGTGAGAGGTATTGGCAACTCTTGATTAAATACTTCTTTTTTGCTATTTTCCATAGTATATATTTATATTCTATAGATACACATTATAGTAAATTATATTATATAGATTTATAATCTAGAGAATATATTCTTCTCACCTCTCACTTCTTATATAAATTCTTCACCTGGCAGGAGAATTTTCCTCTTTTTAAGAATAAGATCAGTAAAATTATTGTGTCAGGGAATCTTATGAAGGTATTACAGCAAGTTACAGATATATGTAAAATAGTTACAGAACAAGGCCATATTACTTATTTCTCCGGTTTTACCACAAGAAACATCATATTGAAAATCCCATCAAAAATTTATTATATTCTTACTACAGCAGATCTTATAACCCTGAGTCAGTTATTCGAACATATAGATTTCCCAGGGAAACCTGATTATAATGCAGAATTAAAACTTGAAGATATTATAATCAGATTTAAAATAGTAAATCTTTCTCCGCAAAAAATAGATTTCTCTATCCTGAGAAAGGAGAGTTTAAAAGAACTTTTCACTGTCGATACCCTCTATTATGACCCCCAGAGAGAAATCTTCCTTGACCCCCTGGAATGTTATTATGATTTCCGGAAAAAAAAACTCATTCCCGTACCTGATTTTGAAGATTCCTATAAAAATAGTCCCCATAAAATACTCCATGGTTTTTTCCTCCTATCCCATATTAATTTTACTCTCCCGGAAGAATTAGCGGAAAAAATTGAAAAAATCCCTTTCACTATAAAAGATGATTACAGAGAAGAACTACGTCAGGGACTTACAGAAGTACTCACATCAAAAAACCCTTTTATTGCTCTAAGTTATATGGATAGATTTCATATAATCGAAGAAATCTTCTCGGAACCGACACCTGCAAGATCAGTTCCTCAAAATAAAGATTTTCATCCTGAAGGGAATGTCTATGAACATACAATAGAATGCTTTAAATATATAAAAAAACCACCCATCTCCCTTGCTTTAGCCCTTCTTCTCCATGATACGGGAAAACCTTCTACTGCAACTATCAAAGGAAAAATCCTGAGTTTTCGGGGTCATTCCGGAGTTGGAGTAAAGATTGCCAGAAAAGCACTCAGAAGGTTGGGTTATGAAAATAAAATTATTGAAAATGTGGCTTTCCTTATTCGTTATCATCTCTTAACTCATGAGTTCAGAAATCTTACAGAAGAAGAAAAACTAAAATTTATGCAGGAACCAATGTTTCATAATCTCTTAAAATTATATAAAGCCGATGTTTTAAGCTGTTATGGAGAGCTTTCAGATTATAAAAAGATTATTTCTTCTTATAAAAAAGTAGTTAAACATTTAGAGTAGTGGTTAAGTGCATGCTGATACTCCTTTTACAAAACTTATTAAAGAACTGATGAGTGATGATGAATACAGAAAACTTCAAATCGCTTTAATTCTGCGTCCTGAGCAAGGTACTCTCACCAGAAAAAGTGGCGGTCTCCGGAAAATTCGATGGGCAATGAAAGGAACTGGAAAGAAAGGAGGAATTCGTTTGATATATTATTGGGACAAAGCAAATGAAACTTTTTATATGCTCTTTATCTATCCCAAGACTAGAGTGTTTCTAATAAAAAAATTCCGTAAGTAGGTATAATAAAATGTGTGTAAGAAATAAATTAAGTATGAGACGAAAGAAAAAGAAAAAAATCTCTTAAGGGGCCCTCCATATAATAAACCAGAGGAAAAATATGGAAGTCCAGAAGATTTAGTTAATTGGAGTAAAGAAAAGGGAAATAAAAAAGAGGCAAAAAAATTACTGGCAATAAGAATGGTAATGTTAGAAGGAGAACCTATAGGATTTAATGGTATAAGCAAGATTAAATGGAATAACAGTAAGAACATTGCATAAATGGATTTATAAATGGAATAAAGGAGGGATAAAAAAATTAAGAAGAAAGCCCGGAAGTGGTGGCCCGAGGAAATTCCTGAAAGAACATAAAGAAGCTGTAGCAGAGCTTATAAAGAAACAGGATAAAGAGAAAAAGAGATTAACCATAAAAGGGGCGCATAATTTTTTAAAAGAACCGGTATAAAGTTGCTGTAAGCTATAAAAGTCTATGTTGGAACCTCAAGAGGATGAAAGTCAGACGCTTGGTACCTCGTCCCTGGCCAACAAGATAGAAGAAAGAACTGGTGGAAGTATTTAAAAAAGACTTGAAGGTATTACTGGAAGATATAATACCTGTATGGTTTTTTGATGAAACAGGTTTTCTGGGTTGGAGCAAAGCCGGGGAAAGTATTAGCTTTTAAAGGAGATAAACCTGTAATCCTCATAATGGAGACCATATAAGAGAAACCCTTATGGGAGCAGTAAATATTAAGAATGGCCAGATGGAAGCCCTTATTATGCCAACTTCAAATACTGAAACCTTTCAGTCATATCTGGATTATTTTAATAATCAGCTAAATGGTAAACCTGCTGTAATGATTTTGGATAATGCTTCGTGGCATAAGAGGGGAAAACTTTCCTGGGGAAATATAAGACCTGTGTATCTTCCACCTTATTCTCCTACTCTTAACCCTGTTGAAAGATTATGGAAAGTATTAAAAGATATGATGCCGGTTTTTAATGAAATTTCAAATGAAGATGAACTTCAAGAAATTATAATCAATAATTTGCAAACCTTTTTTTATAATCCAAACCTGGTAAAATCTATATGTGGAATTTCGGAATAATTTTTTGAGAAACACTCTAAATCCACTAAACATTGTATGGTGTTCTAAATATAGACATAAGGTTTTAGATGGGCCCTTGGCAGACTTCCTTAAAGAACTTATTGAAACTATTTGTAATAATTACGAATATGAATTACTCAATATAGAGATAATGCCTGACTACGTCCATTTATTTATATCAGTACCACCTTATATAGCACCAACAGATATTGTAAAAACTATTAAGAGTATTACTGCTATAGAGCTATTTAAAAATTATTCTGACTTAAAGATTAACAAATTTTGGGGTTCTGATTTATGGAGTAAGGGCTATTATATTGGAACTGCAGGCACTGTAACTGCTGATACGATACAGAGGTATATGGATGAGCAAAAAAACAATCTATGAACAGAGGCGTGCCATTCATCCTCGCCCACAAGGGAACGAGGTTTTCTGGCACGATTCTATAAAATAAAGTCTCTGTTCCACGTGATCATTATGGTAGAACATTTCTCCCCCGGCCCTCTGGCCCCGGGAATAATAATAAAAGATCGTTATGAGATCATAAATCTTATAAAAACAGGTGGTATGGGAGCTGTCTATAGGGCTCTCGATAGATTGCTGGATAGAATCTGTGCCTTAAAAGAACTTATTCCTCCTTATGGAACCCCGGAAGAACAGATAAAATCAGCAGAATGGTTTATGAGAGAAGGAAAACTCCTTGCAAGGTTAGATCATCCCAGCTTGCCGAAAGTCTTTGATTATTTTCTTCTGAAGGACAGATACTATCTGGTTATGACTTTCATAGAAGGAGAGGACCTGGAAAGTAAATTAAAAAGGGAAGGTAACCCGGGATTACCGGAGAAAAAAGTTACCGAATGGGCCCGGCAGATACTGAATATTCTGGATTATCTCCATAAAGAGACACCTCCTGTCATATATCGTGATATAAAACCGGCAAATATTATGATAAATCAATATGGCCGGGTAATGCTCATAGATTTCGGAATAGCAAGATATGAGGAGAGAGAAAAGAAAACCTCCATAGGAACAGGTGAATATGCACCGCCGGAGCAATGGAGAGGACAGGCTATCGCTGTTTCGGATCTTTATGCTCTCGGCGCTACAATACATCATCTTCTTACAGGGAGAGACCCTGTTCCATTCAAATTTGAGCCGGTAAGAAAGATAAATCCTCTTATATCTCTTCATATGGAAAGAGTTATTATGAGAGCTCTCCGGGAAAGGCCGGAAGATAGGTTTAATTCTGCCGAGGAAATGCTGAAAGCTCTCTCTTCTTCTGAGATAGATATAAGAGGAGATTATCCTTACGGGGAAAGAAAAATCTGGGAATTTAAAACAGGTGATCCCATAAAATTCAGTCCCTTCGTATCAGAGGGATGTGTATACGTCGGGAGCAGTGATAATAAATTCTACTGTCTTACTGCTCCTGAAGGGAAAGTCCTCTGGGAATTTAAAACAGGTGGTTCTATAGAAGGAAGTCTCTGTGTAATGGAAGGTCGTGTTTATTTCGGAAGCAGTGATAAAAATCTCTATTGCCTGAATGGTAAATCAGGGAAAAAAATCTGGGAATTTAAAACAGGTGATTCAATATCTTCAACTCCATCTATTTCAGAGGGCCTCCTTTATTTCGGAAGCAGAGATAAAAATCTTTATTGCCTTGATGCCGGTTCCGGCAAAATGAACTGGAGGTTTAAAACGAGGGGTCCTGTCCATTCCAGTCCCTCCCTTTATAAGAGTTATGTCTATTTCGGAAGCAGTGATGAGAACTTCTACTGCCTTAATGCCGGTACAGGAAGAATTATCTGGAAGTTTAAAACAGGGAGTGAAGTTATTTCCAGCGCCGCTATTTCATCGGGAAGAGTCTATTTTGGGAGTGATGATAAACACTTCTACTCTTTAGAGAATGGTAGAAAGCTCTGGAGTTTTGAAACAGGTGACTGTATAACAGGCAGTCCCGCTATATCAGATGGATTTATTTATTTCGGAAGCTGGGATAAAAAATTCTACTGTCTTTCCATAGAAGATGGAGAAAAAATCTGGGAATTTGAAACAGAAGGCAGAATAGAAGGAAGCTCCTGTATATCAGATGGATTCATTTATTTCGGAAGCGGTGATAAAAAACTCTACTGTCTTTCTCTGAAAGAAGGTAAGAAAATCTGGTCTTTTGAAACAGAAGGCCCTGTCAGTTCCAGTCCCTTTATTTCAGATGGTTTCCTTTATGTCGGAAGCCGTGATAGAAAACTTTACTGTCTGGATACGGGTAAAAGTGGTATTTCAGGAATTAATTTTCTGGTAGTAAGGAATTATAATAAAGAAGAAGATAATAAAGAGTCAGTAAGAAAAATCTGGTCCTTTGAAACAGGTGATTATATCGATTCCAGCCCCTCTGTGGCTGAAGGAAGGGTTTATTTCGGAAGCTGGAATAAAAAACTCTACTGTCTTTCCGAAAAAGAAGGCAAGGAAATCTGGTCCTTTGAAACAGCTGACAGAATAGACGGAAGTCCTGTTCTTTCGGAAGGTTTTCTTTATTTCGGCAGCAGAGATAATAAATTCTACTGCCTGTCCGCAAAAGATGGAAATCTTATCTGGGATTTTAAAACAGGGGATTCTATCTATTCCAGTCCCTGTGTGGAGGAAGGAAGGATCTACTTTGGAAGCGGTGATAATAAATTCTACTGTCTTTCTGCAGATGAAGGTAGAAAAATCTGGGAATTTAAAAGAGGCGGAGAGACCTCTTCGAGTCCCTGTATCAGTGAAGGCCTTCTCTATATTGGAAGCAGTGATAATAAACTTTACTGTTTGTCCGCAGAAAAAGGGAAAAAAATCTGGGAATTTAAAGCCCGTAACTGGATCTCTACGGGCCCTTCTGTTATGGAGGGTTTCGTTTATTTCGGAAGTTTTGATAAATACTTTTACTGTCTGAATGCTAAAACTGGCAAGAAAATCTGGAGTTTTAAAACAGGTAATTATGTGATTACAGGCCCCTCTATAGAAGAAAGCCTTGTTTATTTCGGAAGTTTTCAGGAAAACTTCTACTGCCTGGATGGTAAATCGGGGAAAAAAATCTGGCAATTTAAAGGAGATATATGGGTATCATCCAATCCCTCAGTATCAGAAGAATTTATCTATTTTGGTTGCAGTGACGATAAACTTTACTGTTTTGACAGGAAAAAGGGGAAGAAAGTCTGGGCTTTTAAAACAGGAGGCCTTATTCAATCCACTCCCTGTATAGTGGAAAAAAATATATATTTCGGAAGTCGTGACGGAAAATTTTACTCTCTGGAGGCTGTATAATGGCAATTTTTGAATTTCCCATCTTTGGAGAAAATCTTAACTCCTTAAAGGAAAAAATAAATAAAACCTGTTCCCTGAGACTGTAAGGAAGGACTGTATTTAAGATTTTTTTATTCCGTGGGATATTATGAAGGATTACTTTGAACACAGTAAGACTAACAGAATAGAGAACTGTCCCGGTTCACACGGATATCCTTCCTTTGCCACAAAAGAGAAGGGAAAAAGGATAATTGAAAGAATGAAAGAAAAAGCTTTAAGGTGGATTCTGAAGGAAGAGAGAGCTCTGTAAATATCAGCCGGAAAAGGTTTTTCAATATGTTATAAAAAATAAACAGGTAATGGCCAGAGCTGCTCTCCGTTATGCCATAGAAAAGCTTCCTCTTGAGATGAGGAAAGAAGCTATGAGGAAAGAAGCTCTAACTTCTACTGCTTTTCTGTTTTTTCGCCTGAGCAACATTAAGACATTTATATAGTTTTCTTTATTTTAATTAAAAAAATAGTTATAATAAGGAACAGTACTATAAAAAATCTCTCTATTTTTTAGAAAATTATGCCGGCGCTATAAACTGCCCTGTATTTCTTTCTGCAAAGAATATGAAATTTCCATCGGGATGAGTTGGGGCAGTTTCCATAGCTTTTTTTGTTGTTGTCTTTATTTCTCCTGTAGCAGGGTCTGCATAGGATACAGTATCTCCCTGAATCTTAACTATTGTTACAATATGCCCTCTTCCGGAAGGAGAAAATTCCGGCCCGTTTAAAGCTACTATAACAGGTGTTTTTTCCATATTTACCTTCTGTTCTATAAGACCCCAGGAATAGGGAGATATATTCCCTCCGTCTCTCCATTTAATTCCCTGAGAAGCTGTTTCACTATTAAGGGCATTCAGTAATTGAAAACCATATTTGCCGTTAATATCCATATCGGTAAGGTTTTTACCTGTTAAACTGTTAACGGCCATAGCTACACTTGTCTGACCACATGAAACGGAATTACTCTGAGCCAGTGGTTTCAGGCTGTTTACCGGCCCTGGAGAATTATTAAGATAATAGTTGTTTTGAAGGGAAAAGGCAGGTGCCATAGCACCTGCCATGGGAGAGAACTGAGGGTAATCAACTCTCATAGCACTCTGATTTTGAAGTCCTGAAAGAGCCTCCTGAAAAGATTGTTCTTTTTTAATCTCTCTTACTTCAGGGTTAAATTTTTGTTCTATGTCATTTATTCTGTTAAATATACCATTTATATTATTAAGACTCATTTTGATCACCTTCTTAATTTTATATATTTTAATTGTATAATAGTTTTTTTACGAAAATATTACATAATTGTTACATTTTTGTTAAAATCTTAATTTTTAAAATTTCTATTTTGCCTTCCATTTAATTAGAAAAATATTTAATTTTATCAGAAGATTTTTTCTTGCACTTAATGTTATTATCATGATATACTTTTGTAATATAGTTTACAATATGTTTTAAAGGATTTTTATGCATATAAATTCAAAAAGTAATATAAAATTAGATGAAGAGAAAAGTCTGGAAATTTTTGCCGGTGTTATAGCTCATGAATTCAATAATCTTTTATCTGGCATACAGGCATGGGCTCAAATAGGAGAAAAAGAAAAAGATGAAAATAATATAAGAAAAGCTTTTAAAAGTATAAATGAAGCCTGTTATAAAGGTACTATTCTGGTAAAAAGTCTCTTGAATTTTTCAAAAAGTCAGGAACTTGATATTACAACAACTAATATAAATGATTTACTGGATGAAACCATTAATCTTCTTGCAATTCAGCTTGAAAAGAAAAATATTACTATAGAAAAAAATTATTCTACAATACAAAATATAATGATAGACAAAGGAAAGATTTACCAGGTCTTTCTGAATCTCCTTATAAATGCCCGGGATGCTATAGAAGACAGGGGAGGATGTATAAAGATAAGTACCTCTGTAAAAGATAAATTACTTGAAGTCTCTTTCTCAGATAATGGAAAAGGTATATCAAAAGAAAATCTCAGAAATATATTCAAACCTTTTTATTCTACCAAAGATAAACATAGGGGTACACTGGGTACTGGTCTTGGATTATCGATAAGCCGTGATATAATAAGACATCATAGAGGAGAAATCCTTGTGGAAAGTGCTGAGGGGAAAGGAACAACTTTTTATATAGTTCTTCCTATGGAACAATCATTTCCCCTTGTTGGATAAAGTGAAAAGTGAAGTATAATTAAATATTATACGTATCATGTCTCACCATATTAAAGGAGGAAAACCTTATGTCATTAGATATAATTATGCCAGTTTACAATGAAGAAGGTTGCATAGAAGAAGTAATTAGAGGTATCCAGAAAGAAATTTTAGCAGAAATTCCAAATTCCAGACTGCTTGTTATTGATGATGGAAGTAAAGATAAGACAGCTGTCCTTCTTGATAACCTTGCCTCAAAATATTCCCAGGTTGTACCTTTTCATAAACCTAATGGAGGCCATGGTGATGCTCTACTTTATGGACTCTTTGAAGCAGATGCGGAATGGATTTTTCTTATGGACAGTGATAATCAGATTGAAATAAAAGATTTCTGGAGACTCTGGAATAAAAGGGAAAGATTTGATATATTGACAGGAGTCAGAAAAGTAAGACATGATCCCCTCTCAAGGCGTATACTGACAAGAATAGTCAGAATGTCCATTTTTCTTTTATTTCAGACTTATCTTGAAGATGCCAATATACCTTTTAAATTAATAAGAAGGGAAATATGGGAAGAATGTGAAAATCTCATTCCCAGATCATCTCTTGCACCTTCTCTCTTCCTCGCTATAGCCGCTAAAAAGAGACTGTTCCGTTATTATACAACATCAGTCACTCATTTAGAGAGAAAAACCGGTGTGTGCTCTATAAGATATTTCAAATTATTCAGATTCTGCCTTAAAGGCTTTATGCAGATGATTGATTTCAGATTGCGTTTATGGTTGATGAAATGAGTAAAGATGAAAATATGAAAGGTGAAACGTGAAGAGGCTATTTAAATCATTATTCCTCAAGAGGTGCTTTTTAGTGCTATTATCCTTATTTATACTTACTATCTGTTTTCTTCTCCTTGCTTATTGTTCTGTTCATTATACATATAAAGAACAGATTTTTTATTCCACTGAAGAAGTTCCTTCAAAATCTGTAGCATTTGTCCTCGGTGCCGGTGTCTGGGGAGAAACCCTTTCACCTGTTCTGGAAGACAGGGTTTATACTTCAGTGGAATTATACAGAAAAAGAAAAGTGAGAAAAATTCTCATGTCCGGTGATAACAGTCAGACTGATTATGATGAACCTACAGCTATGAAAAAATATGCTATCAGTCTGGGAGTTCCGGAAGAGGATATAGTACTGGACTATGCAGGATTTCGAACCTATGATAGCCTCTACAGAGCCAGGGAGATATTTTCTCTTAATGACATTATCATAGTTACTCAGAAATTTCATCTTCCAAGATCTTTGTATATAAGTAATAAACTGGGAATAAAAGCAGTAGGTATTACATCAGACAGACAGGAATATCTTTATTCAGACTGGTATGCAGTAAGAGAATTTCTTGCCAGTATTAATGCTTTTATAGATGTAAATATAACCAGACCAAAGCCCACCTTTCTCGGGAAAAAAGAAAAAGTGTTTTAAAGTTTACATTTTATTAACAAATTTTTTTAATTTTTTTGTTATAATTTTCTAATTTTTTTGTTATAATAATATAGAGAAAAAAATATGAATTTTATCAGATGGGAGTATAGATATGGATAAATTAGACCCTAACTTAAATTCTCCATTTCAGATAGATTATAAGGCTATAAAAGAACATCGTGATGCTAAGAAAGATGAAGCAAAAAAATTAAACAGATTGCTTCAGGGTACCCGGGATGGTTATGTAAGCGGTATAATTAAAAGCGGGATACCTGAAGGGCTTAAAGAACTTGCAAAAGAGAAGGAAAAAAAGGAATGGACTGTTCTCCTTTATATGGATGGCTATAATGATTTAGAAGCTTATACTGCCAATGCCTTTCTGGATTTAGAATCTATTGGTTCTGATGGAAATATGAATGTAGTGGCAGAAATGGGGAGAATTTCCCAGGAAGAGCTTAAAAAGATAAATGAAAAAATGGGAAGGCCTTATGAACCTACAAATATTGATGGTGATTGGAGCGGAGTAAGGAAGTATTATGTAAACAGAGATACACCCGGTGATGCAGGAGCAGTTGATCGTATAGATTCACCTGTTCTGGAAGATCTTGGCGAAAAAGATATGAGTAGTCCCGATACCCTTGCAGAATTTTTAACCTGGGGAATTAAAAATTATCCTGCAAAACATTATATGGTAGTTCTTATGGATCACGGCGGAGGGTGGACAGGAGCCTTTACCAATGATGCTACAGGAAGTGGTGGCCATATAATGTCAAACCCCCAGATTGCAGAAGCTTTTGCCAGGACTGAGAAAGAAACAGGAGTAAAGCCAGATGTTGTTCATATGGCAGCATGTCTTATGGCATCTACAGAATCTGCCTATGAATTAAAAAACAGTGCTAATTATCTTGTGGCATCAGAAGAAATGGGAACAACTCTTGGTTTTCAATATGGTCCCATACTTGACAGACTGCAGCAGGATATAGTTGATGGTAAAGAAGTAACAGGAGAATCCATTGCTAAAAGCATAGTAGAACATTATTCTGACAAACCGGCTGCTTTTGCAACTAAATCTGCTATAGACTTAAGTAAAATGGATAATGTTAAAAATGCCCTTGATACTTTTGCTCAGAAATTAAGAAAAACAGATACACCAAAAGAAGTTCTTTCAGAAGTTATAGAAGAGGCACAGAATTTCAGCCGCAAATTCTTCTATGAATTCTATTCCCATACAAGGGATCTTTACAGTGTGGCAGAAAAGATAGTTAAATCCGAGAAAGTTACTGATAAGGAACTTAAAGAGTCTGCCACAGGTATGATGAAGGCCGTTAAAGATGCTGTAATAGCAAATGTATCCAATGTCTATAGCAGACGAAAAGTTCTCAGTAATTATAAATCTCAGGATGGGAAAGAAAATATAAGCCTGGTAGAAGTGGCAGAAGGGAAATTTGATGCTGCAGGACTTTCCATATATCTTCCTTATAAAACTAACTATGTGGATCATTTCCTAAAAGAAGGAAAAGGCTACAGGGAGCTAGCAACTTCTAAAGAAACAGAATGGGATGAATTTCTTGTGGAAAAATTTGGTTCTCCTCCTAAGGCTGAAGAGATGGAGAATAAAGAAAGACCTGAGATAGAAAATAGTGATAATGGAAATGAAACATCAGAGAATAATTAATTTTTTAATTTAAATCAAAGCAGGTAAAACCTGCTTTTTTGCTTTTAAAGAAAGGTTCATAAAATGCATTATGATGAAGGAAAGAAAACTTCAGTTATAAATAATATTATAAAGATTATAAGAAACTGGAATACTGTATATCACCCCACTGAAAGTGACTATAGAAAACTGGCAGAAGAAATTATTAATTTACTTGAAAAAGAAAAAGTTATTACCTGCTTTAAACATAGTGATGATAAAATAACAAATAAATAAGAGATATTTTATTATGATTTCAAACAATACTCCTTTAGAACTGGTATTGGGTGATAAATCTTTTTTTCTGACACAGAAATGTATTTTCTGTGATAGTACCCTCGGTACAGGAGACACTATAGTTTTATGCCCTGTCTGTCACAGGGTAAATCATAAAAAATGCTGGGACACATTGAAAGAGTGTCCTCATTGCAAATTACAGATAAAAAACTTTTCTTCTTCTGAGGATTCTGTTAAACCAGAAGGATTTCAAAAAATAAAGTATAAAAAAGACTATATTTCTCTTGTAATTATAGGGCTATGTTTTATCTTTGCTTTTATTTTTCTATGGAGTAGTTTACAGTCAAAGCTTTTAAACAAATATAAAATTAAGGCAATAGAATATTATAAAAAAGAAAAATTTGATGATGCCATAAAAGAATTTAATACATATCTTAATGCCAGTCCTCATGATAATGAAGCATTGAGTTATATAGCCCTGGCTTATATGAAAAAGAATAATCTATCTGAAGCTCTTATCTATGGAGAAAAAGCTTATAAAAGTAACCCTGATTTATCTCTGGCAAATTTTGCTCTGGGAATTATTTATACTCTGGATAAAGAAAAAATAAAAGAAGGGCTAACCTATCTTGACCGTTCTATAACACTTGACCCGGAGTTAATAGAAGCTCATGAATATCTGGGGGAATACTTTTATTCTAATGAAGAATTAAATAAAGCTGAAGTTTACTTTAATAATGTCTTAAAACTGGAACCTTCTAATCTGAAAGCTCTTAATGGGCTTGGTTCTATCTTATATGATAGAGGAGAACATGGTAAAGCTACAGAGTATCTTCTCCGTGCTATAGAAATAAATCCTGACTATAGTGATAACTGGCTTAACTTGGGAAATATTTATTATGGAAAAAAAAATTTCGAGAAGGCTATGGAATATTATAAGAAAGCCATTGAGTTAGATCCCAATAAATTTAAAGCCTATCATAATCTTGGTCTTATATACTATGACAGAAAAGATTATAAAAACGCATTAAAAGAATATGAAATCTCACTCAAAATTAATCCTTTTTATTCTGATGCATATAACAGTTTAGGACGTTTATATCAGACTTCAGGAGATCTGGATAAATCGATTAACTGCTATAAGAAAGCCCTGGATATAAATCCAGAAAATTTTTATTTTCTTACAAATCTGGGGATTGCTTTTTATGAGAAAAAAGATTATGATAAAGCACAAAAACAATTAGAAGAAGCTCTTATTATATATCCTGATTACCCTTATGCTAATGTAAGTCTTGGAAATATATATTACAAATCCGGCCAGTATGCTAAAGCTATTAAATATTATGAGCATTATCTGGACATTGCAACTGATAATAAAGATAAGATAAAAACATACATTAACCTTGGAGATTGTTATTATAAAAATAAAATGTGGTATAAAGCTATAGAGTGTTATAATCTGGTACTTAAACTTGAACCTGCGAATGTAAATGTAATAAGGCAGATGGGACTTGTTTATGAGGGTAAAGGCGAATTTAATAAAGCCCTTCAATTATATGAATCTGCCCTTAAGATAATTGAAGGGCTTTATTAAATTCGCCTT
>JAKJGF010000230.1 GCA_022704525.1 Bacillota bacterium
AAGAGAGTGCTAAGAAGTTACTGGGAGTATAAGAGATTCTATGATAGGGAACAACCGGATTATTTGTCGGTATATGATTGTGAAGAGTGATGGGTAATCTGTAATCGGTCATCGGTATTTAACCTTTTACCCTTTACGTTTCACGATTTTATTGCAAAAAAAGGAGAAATCCAGGATTTTATAGAATATTAACTTAAATTTTACTTACAGAGAGGTGGTATTATGAAATTTTGTTTTAAAAGGTCGGCTTTAATTTTGTTATTAATTACTTTAATTCTTTTTTCAGTTATTCTTTTTGCTGAGAATAATGGTGGTGTTGCAAATGCTGGTGAACCATTTCGTGTTGTTATAGTAACCTGGCCCGGCTTTGGTCCTCTTTTTGTGGCAAAAGAAAAGGGATTTTTTGAGGATCTTAAAGTGGAAATCACCATAATGGATGAAACAACTGGAAGAAGAGCTGCCTTTACAGGTAAAAAAGCGGAAGCCATAGCAGAAACACTTGATTCCTTTGCCAGTGTAGCTTCTACTCTTGGAGGCAAAGCAGTCCTTAAGACTGATGACTCTGCCGGGGGAGATGGAATTGTTGTAAAGAAAAATATTCAAAAAATTACCGATCTTAAAGGAAAGACAGTAGCTTTCCCCCAGGGGCTTCCATCCCACTTTTTCCTTATTTATCTACTTAATAAAAATGGTCTTTCTGCAAAAGATATAAAACCTCAGTACATGGAACCTGATAAAGCTGCGGCAGCTTTTATGGCAGGAAAGGTTGATGCCTGTGTTACGTGGGAACCATTTTTAACTCAGGCAGGCACTTCACCCGGGGGAAAAATCCTTATGACTACAGATGATTCTCAGGGCCTTATCTTTGATATTATAGTTGTAAGAAAGGATGTAATTAAAAATCGCCCCGGGGATATTCAGAAATTTGTGAATGGATGGTTTAAAGCATTGGAATTCTGTAAAAAGAATCCCGGAGAAGCAAATAAGATAATGTCTGATAATCTTAAAATTTCTGTGGAAGACGTGGAAGCTATGCTGGGCGGTATAAAACTGGCTGATTTAGTGTCAAATAAAGCCTGTTTCGGAACCTTTCAAAAGGCCGGTAATTTTGTAGAAGTCTTTGATTCCGCAGGAGAAATCTGGCAACTGGAAGGTTTAATTAAAAAGATACTTCCAGGGAAAGAAGCCTATGACACACAATTTATACAGTCAGTTAAATAAATAATGCAAGGAGGATATTATGTCATTATTTTGTTATAAAAAATTTACAGTAATATTAATTATATTATTATTTATTTCTATATTTACTATGGCTTGTTTTGGGCCAAAAGGTGGACAGAAGACTCCTGTAGCAGTAGAAACTCCTTCTGGAGATACAGGTGATGCAGGTGGAGATATTACACCCCCTACAGGCACTACAGGTACTACAGGCACTACAGTCACAAAACCGCCTTCCGGGAAGGTATTTAATGTTGTAATAGTAACCTGGCCTGGCTTCGGACCGCTTTTTGTGGCAAAAGAAAAGGGATTTTTTGATGACCTCAATGTTGATATTACGATAATGGATGATACAGTCGCCAGAAGATCAGCCTATACAGGTAAAAAAGCTGATGCCATAGCGGAAACTCTGGATTCCTTTGCAAGTGTAGCTTCTACTATAAAAGGTAAAGCTATACTTAAAACAGATGAATCCTGTGGCGGAGATGGTCTTGTAGTTAAGAAGAGTATTCAAACGATTAATGATCTTAAAGGAAAGACAATAGCTTTCCCCCAGGGGCTTCCTTCACACTTTTTTCTTATTTATTTACTGAATTTCAGCGGCCTTTCTTCAAAGGATATAAAACCTCAGTATATGGAACCTGAACCTGCTGCAAAGGCATTTATAGCAGGAAAAGTTGATGCCTGTGTCACGTGGGAACCGTTTTTAACTGAGGCAGGAACTTCACCCAATGGAGAAATACTTATGACATCTGCCGATGCCCAGGGATTGATAATGGATATCATAGTGGTAAGGGATGATGTAATTAAGGATCGACCAAAAGATATTCAGAAATTTGTGACAGGATGGTTCAGAGCACTGGAATACTGTAAAAAGAATCCTGCTGATGGCAATAAGATAATGGCAAAAGATCTCTCTCTTTCTGAAGATGATGTGAATGCCATGTTAAGCGGTATAAAACTTGCTGATTTAGAGGCAAATAAAGCTTTTCTTGTGAAAGCTAAAGACCCCGGTCAATTTGTAGATATCTTTGATACTGCAGGTAGTATCTGGAAAGATGAAGGATTGATCAAAGAACCTGTGTCAGGAGAGAAAGCCTATAATCAAGGATTTGTTCAGGCAGTTAAACCGGAAATGGTGTTACAGATTCAGGTGAAAGCTACAGAAGTTCCAGCACCTACAGAAGTGGCAGTAGCTGATACTCCTGTAGTGGAAGAACCGACAGAAGCCCCCCCACTTACAGAAGTTCCCACTGCTAAACCTGTGGTGAAACCTACTCTAAAGCCGACCCCTTCCAAACCAAAGGGAGAAGAGATTGCGAAAATGAAGGTTCGACCAATACATTTTGCAACAGGTTCTTCTGAAATAGCAGAGGATTCCAAGTATATTCTTGATGAGATTGGCAAACAATTAATTCATTTTCCCAATCTTTATATAAGAGTTGAGGGTCATACTGATAGCGTGGGAGATCCTGGAATGAATTTGCAACTTTCCCAGGAAAGAGCAGGTTCAGTAAAGAAATATTTACTTAAGAATTTTCCAAAGATAAAAAAAGATCATCTCATAGCTAAAGGTTATGGAGACAAGAAACCTGTTGCTTCTAATGATACTGATCAGGGACGTGCTAAAAACAGGCGTACAGAATTTATAATTATCAGGTAAATTAGCTATCAGCTATCAGAGGTCAGCTTAAAGCTTTTATTTTTTAAGCTGATTGCTGATAGCTGAGTGCTGAAAGCTTTATATTATGCAAAAAACAAGAAAAGATGAATATATAAGAATTGCCCTTGAAGAAACAGTAGAATATACTGAAAAGACGAATGGCTTTGAAAGATATGAATTAGAATATCTTGCTTTTCCTGATATAGATTTTGATAAATTGGACACAAAGGTTATGTTTGCAGGGAAAGAATTAAAAATTCCTTTTATGATTACAGCTCTCACAGGAGGAACAGAGAAAGGTGAAAAGATAAACAAAAATCTTGCAAAAGCCTGTGAGAGACTGGGTATAGCAATGGGTCTTGGTTCCCAGAGAATAGTATTTGATCACCCTGAAACCTTAAGAAGTTTTTATGTCAGGCATGAGGCACCTCATGTATTTTTATTTGGTAATCTTGGTATTCACCATCTGAAGGAATTTGGACCGGAAAAATGTAAAAAAGTCGTCTCAGATATTGAAGCAGATGGACTTGCAATTTATTTGAATCCTATCCATGAAGTTTCTCAGGAAAAAGGTAACCCTGAATATTCCGGGTTGAAAAATATACTGGAAGAGTTTTGTAATGAAGTTCCTTTTCCTGTAATAATAAAAGAAACCGGTAATGGTCTGTCGGAAAAAACAGCCATAAAACTTAAAGATATAAAAATTTCGGCTATAGATATAGCCGGAGCAGGAGGAACTTCCTGTGTTATAATGGAATATTATCTTGCAAAGTGTTCTTCAAGAAAAAAAATATTAAAGCCTTTTTTGAACCAGGGTATACCGGCGGCTGAGTCTCTTCTGGCTGTGAGGAAGGTTTTCCCTCATATACCGCTTATAGCATCGGGAGGTATAAGGAGCGGTCTGGATTGTGCGAAAGCTATTGCACTGGGAGCTGATCTGGTGGGTATGGCCCTTCCTTTACTTAAGCCTGCTCTTATATCATCGGAACATGTAGAGGAAAAGCTTATTGAAATTATAGAACAATTTAAGATTGCAATGTTCACTGCAGGTGTAAAGAATATAGAGGAATTAAGAAAAATACCTTTACAAAAGAGAGGTTGATTGGTATGAGAAATATTGCCTTGAGCTTAATTTTATATTTAATTATATTAAGTCTGACTTTACTCGTCTGTGTTGCTCAGGAAGGAGAAAATGAGATTGATATAAAGGGTTCACGGCAGGCCTTTATTTTTGGTAAACAGCACTATAATACCGGTAAATATGCAGATGCTAAAGAGCTTTTCAGTAAAGCTATAAATATGGATCTCAACAATGTAGAAGCTTATTATTACAGGGCTCTTTCTGCTAATAAAGATGGAACTCTTCAGAAAGATATAAGTTTTTACACCCTCAGACTGAATACTAATAAAGATGATTATCGCATCCATTTTGGCCTTGCCTGTTCCTATCTGATTTTGAGTGAAACCTTTGAAGGTAAAAAGGAAGATGCCAGAAAGGAATTAAATAACGTTATTGCCCTGGATAAAAATGGACCCTTTCGGAATAAAGCCGTAGAACTTGCTGAGCAATACAAGATTAAGCTCACAACACCTCCTTTTAATATAATGGACCATAAGTGGATCTTTGCTGTTATAGGAGGTATTGTTCTTCTACTTATAATAATATTAGCTACTATTATTAGGAAATCTGTAGCAACATTTTCCGGATCCATAATTATTACAAATCCCCAGGGACAGATTATGCTTAACAATAAACTGGATAGCCTTCCCAAAAAAGATAAGAAGAGATTAACAATAGGAAGTGGTAATTTTAACGATATAATTCTTGCAGGAGGAAATGTTGAAAATGTTCATGCAGAACTCATACCTATTAAATTTAATAAAAAAGATCGTATTCGTATTATACCCTTACAGATGTCAAAAATAAGTCGTGAAACAGGAGATAAAACTGAGCAGGTCTATGAAGATCTTCTCTGGGATAATGATACTTATAAAATTGGTGACTATAAACTGAATTACAGTAACCCCCTTATTGGGCCAAGACCTTCAGGAAGTATAATGGGTGCCGGAGATATAGCCTTTCCCACACCTGTACCAAAGTCAAATATTCTACCCTCCCCATCTGTAGCTACCACCTCTCCAGTACCTCCTTCTCAGACTGGCAGTGGAGGAACTACTCTGCCTTCTCCACCGCCATCTTCATCTGAAGATGGATTTTCATTCTAGAAAAAGAGATGTTTTTTTCTGAAATTACTTTTTCCCCAAAAGAAGGATATATACAGGGTAATGATGAATTATAAATTAAAGATTGTTTATGAAAAAGAGAAAAGATTAGGTTAAGGATTTTTTAATGAAATGTCAGGTGTATAATAAAAATGAGAAGTAATATTATAGATGGTGAAATTAATTTTACTCATATATTAAAAAAATCAGCTATACAGGAGATGCTCTGCACTTTTGCAAATATTGCAGGAGTAAGTCTCTGTCTGTGTGATAAAGATGGAAAAATTCTTCATGGCTTTATTCAGGAAACAGATGATCTTTATAAAGTACTCGTGGAAGAGGCAAAAGTTCTTAAAGGAGTCATAGATGAATCTGTAAGTAGATTTGGGGTTATTAAAGAAGGAGATATAACAATTATACCGGGGCTAAAATTTATATTGAAATCTGTCATAATAAACGAAGACATAGTGGCTTTTGTTGCAAGTGGGCCCATAAAGGCTTTAAAGCCTTCCGATCAAGATCTTTATGAACTAACATCTAAGTTTCATCTCCAGAGTGATAATCTTTTGAATGTCATATCCTCCAGACAGATTCTGACTGAAATAGAGATTGATAAAATAAGGGAATTTATAATTTCTCTTGCCAGGGTTATTTCTGAATTTTGTCAGCAGGAATATGAATCAATCAGAAATATTTCCCGTTTATCTTCTCTTTATAATATAAGTAATAATATCAGTTCTTATCTGCATCCGGAACCTGTTCTTAAGATGGTACTGGATGAAGCAATAAAGCTTTTTGACGCAGAGCAGGGTTCTGTTATGCTTCTAAATGATGATAGAGATGAATTAAAGATTTTTGTAGAATCCGGTTTAATATATAGATCTCAAGAAAGTAATATTATTAAAGTCGGGGAAGGTATAGCAGGTAACGTGGTTCTGGAGGGAAAACCTCAACTCCTTATAAGACAGAAAGAAGATGGCCAGGAAACCAGGTCTACTATGTGTATTCCCCTTAAAGCCAGAGAAAGAATACTGGGGGTTGTAAATATAATTGGAAAGAAATCAGGTGAGGACTTTTCTGAGGATGAACTTAATTTACTGGAGATACTGGCTTCAAGTGCTGCTATAGCTATAGATAATGCAAGGCTTTATGAGAAAATAGAGAGAAAAGCCTGGGAATTGTCCACCCTTTTCCATATAGGAAATGCCATTAATTCTTCACTGGATAGAGATCAGGTACTTCAAAAAGTGCTGGATTCTGCAATAATGCTTCTGGATGCGAGAAAAGGTTCTTTAATGCTTATAGATTCAGAGACAGAAGATGATGAAGTAAAACAAATGAAGATCCTTGCAGCATGTGGTCTTCCTTCTGAAATAATTAAATCTACCAGGGTTAAACTTGGTGAAGGTATAGCAGGTAAAGTTGCTATGGAGGGTAAGCCAAGATTGATGAAAAAAGGAGTTAGAATGGTTGATTCGAAAAGCAGAAAAGAGCCAGAAGAGATAAAATCTGCCATGTCTGTACCCCTTAAATTTAAAGATAAGATTCTGGGGGCAATGAATATAAGTGATAAGAAAAGTAATGATAATTTTACAGAAGAAGATTTAGAATTGATTATGATGATGGCTAATCAGGCTGCTACTTCTATAGAAAACTCCAGACTTCACGCAGAACTCCAGGAACTCTTTATAAGTTCTATAAAAGCTCTGGCAAATGCCATTGATGCCAGAGATCCCTATACTCGAGGTCATTCGGAAAGAGTAACTGAATATTCTGTTGCAATGGCTGAGGAAATGGATCTTAATAGAGAAGAAATAGAAAGAATAAGGTATGCTGCATTATTACATGATATAGGGAAAATAAATATTCCTGACCATATATTAAATAAGCCCGGTAAATTGACTGATGAAGAATTCGGATTAATGAAAAAGCATCCCGTTTTTGGCGCTCAGATAATGGGGCCTGTTAAGGCTTTTCAGAAAATATTACCCTATATGTTTCATCATCATGAAAGGTTTGCTGCTAAAGGATATCCTTATGGTATAAAAGGAGAAGAAATCCCCCTTCCTGCAAGGATAATAGCAGTGGCAGACTCTTTTGATGCCATGACATCTGACAGACCTTATAGAAAAGCCCTTTCCCTGGAAGCTGCTCTTAAAGAATTAAAGGATAATTCCGGTACACAGTTTGATCCGGATGTAGTAAAGGCTTTTATAAAACTTATAGATCTCAGAAAATTTCCCAATCTTCTCCAGAATGAACAATAAAATAAAATTATCCTCTTTGAGAAGATAATTTTATAATTTAAGTCACGGAAGTTCGACAAGTAAAGGTCAAAAATGAGGGGTTAAAGTGTCATAAATCCTTTAGATATGCGGGTGCCATTTTTTTTGGGCCAAATTTCCACGTGTCACGTCTATATAATAATACTTGACAAA
>JAKJGF010000027.1 GCA_022704525.1 Bacillota bacterium
ACCTCTCCTGTCTTTTCCGGATTATTTACATAACCCATGGAAACGCCGGGGCCTGAAACGCACAACTCACCGGGAATTCCAATGGGTTGGAGTTTATTAAACCTGTCCAGTATATAAACTTTTGTATTCCACACAGGTTTGCCTATGGGGATATTATCATAATCTTTATCAACAATAAAATAAGTTATACAATCAGCATATTCTACAGGCCCATAACCATTTATAAGGGTATAATTTCTCTTTCTGAATATTCTTAGCTTTTCTCCTGCCACATCCAGAAATCTCAGTGATTTGTTATCTGTAAGTTCCATAAATTGCTCTCCAAACTGTGTGGGGAGGAAACTTACAGTTATATTGTTTTTTTCATAATATTCATTTAATTTGTAAGGAGAAAGCCTTATATCATCACTTATTATATGGAGGGTTGCTCCTGAGATAAGAGTGGGGAATATTTCCCACACAGTTACATCAAAACCAGAAGACACGAATTTAGTTGTATTATCTCTTTCATTTAATTTACGTAAATCTTTATACCAGAGACAGAAGTGTGTAAAAGATTTATGGGAAACCATAACACCCTTTGGTTCACCTGTTGAACCGGAGGTATAAATTATATAGGCCAGATCTGCAGGAATGTTTATAATAGGAAAATTTAAAGATTCACCTTCATAATTTTTTTCATCTTCAAGATCAATAAAATTACCGAAGAAGTCAAGTATCTCCATAAGGTGTTTCTGAGATAACAAAATCCTGCAGTTACAATTCCGGAGTATAAAATTTATTCTTTCAGGTGGATAGGCCGGGTCAAGAGGGATAAAAGCTCCTCCTGATTTTAAAATTGCCATTACCCCTGTAACCATTTCCAGTGAAGGTTCAACCATTATTCCTGCTATTGTCCCGGCTGTCACACCGGCATTTCGTAATAACCTGCCAAGTTGACTGGATTTTTCATTTAATTCTCTATAAGAAAGGCTTTTATCTTTATATACAACAGCTATTTTATTAGGTGTCTTTTTTACCTGTTCATGAAAGAATTCAAGAATGATTTTGTTTGAAGGATAATTAACTTCTGTCCTGTTAAAATCATAGAGGAGAATATGTTTTTCTTCTTCAGAGAGCATCTCTATATCTTTAAGCTTTTGAGTCGGGTTTTCAATTACTTTTCTCAAAATATTTCTAAAATGTGCAATCATTCTATTAATCGTATGGGGTTTAAAAAGACCTGTTCCATACTCCAATCTGAATTCAATTTCTTCCTTTCCACTCCGGGCAAAAAGTGTAATATCAAATTTAGCGGTTTTTTTATGGTAATAGTGTTTTCTTATTTTCATTTTTTCCATGGAAAATTCTGAAATATCCATATCCAGACTGACAAAAAGCACGTCAAATAATGGATTTTTCCCAGTATCTCTTTTAATATTAAGTTTATTTATAAGTAATTCTAATTGATAATCCTCATTATCATAGACTTCTAAGAGATTTTCTTTGACTTCATTTAAAAATTCCATAAAAGTCTTATGAGAAGCGGGAAAGTTTCTTATAGGAAGAGTATTTACAAACATACCTGTAATATACTGAACTTCTTCAATCCGTCTTCCTCCTAAAGTAGTCCCTATTATAATATCCTCCTGTGATGAATATTTAGAAAGAAGTATATTAAAGGCTGCCATAAGAACCATAGATAATGTTGTTCCTGTATTGGAGGCAAGACTTTTTAATTTCTCTGTTAAAGTACTTTCTACGGAGAATAATACAGTATCCCCACAAAAATCCTGTATTATTGGTCTCGAATAATCAATGGGAAGTTTTAGAAGAGGAATTTCTCCGGAAAATTTATTAATCCAGAATTCTTCCTGAGGTTTTATTAAATCTGATTTCAGCAACTTATCCTGCCATACTGCAAAATCTTTATATTGATATCTTATTTCAGGTAATTCTTTGCCCTCATAAAACTGAAATAGTTCTTTAAGAATGATATTTATAGACAACTCGTCAATTACTATATGATGAATGTCTATAAGGAGGAGATGTTTTTCTTCTGCTAATTTTACTAATTCATATCTGAATAGAGGTGCTTTTTTAAAATTAAAGGGTTTAATAAATTCTCTTATTATATTCTCTATATTACTTTCAGAACTTTCTATGTAGTTTTTCTCAGGTTTGATATTTTTATGAATTTTCTGTACAGCTTCTTCATTAACTATATCAAAAGATGTTCTCAGTGACTCATGACGCTCTATAAGAATCTCCAGTCCTTTATAAAGCCTCTCTATATCAAGTTTACCTTCTATAATTAAAGATATGGGAACATTATAGGTTGTCCCCATCTCTTCAAACTGCTCCAGTGCAAAGAGTCGTTTCTGCTGTGAAGATAGTGGATAATACTCTCTTTTCTGAGTAATATCAAAGGGGGGATAGATATTTTCTTCTGCTCTCCCTATGAGTCTGGCAATCTGTCTTATAGTAGGAAATCTGAATATCTCTTTAACAGGTATTTCTACATTGAAAATTTTCTTGATTTTAGCCGTCATAATCACTGTTTTTAATGAATGCCCACCCAGGTTAAAGAAGTTGTCATCTATTCCCGGCTTATGAATATTCAATATTTCTGACCAGATGTCTGAAAGCTTTTTCTGAATTTCAGTCTCAGGAGGAATATAATTTACAGTCCTATCTATAAAATCAGGGACAGGTAAAGCTTTCCTGTCAACTTTCCCATTTATAGTGAGAGGAATTTTGTCTATCTGAATTATGTAAAGGGGGATCATATAATCTGGAAGTTCTTTTGATAATTCTAATTTGAGATTTCTTATGTTTATTTCTTTATCTGAAATAATATAGGCACAGAGATATTTCTGTCCCCCGGAATCATCATAATCAACAACTATTGCCGCTCTAATTGTATCTTGCTGTAGAATGACCTTTTCAATTTCTTCCGGTTCTATTCTAAAACCTCTTAACTTAATCTGATTATCTATTCTCCCCAGAAGTTCAATATTTCCATCAGGAAGCCATCTCGCAAGATCTCCTGTCTTATACATTCTCGCACCAGACTCAAAAGGATTTTTAACAAATTTTTCTTCTGTAATGTCAGGAGCGTTTAAATAACCTCTTGCAAGACCAGATCCTCCGATACAGAGTTCTCCCGGTACACCAACAGGCTGAAGGTTGTTAAATGTGTCAAGAATATAAACCCTGTTATTATATATGGGTTTACCTATGGGTATATTATCGTAATTTTTATCAACAATAAACCTGGTAGTATCTACTGTATTTTCTGTGGGGCCGTAATTATTACCAATTTCATAGGATTTTTTTTTAAATTTCTTTAATTTCTCTCCGCCTGTATTCAATAATCTTAAAGATTTATTATCAACTATATCCATAAATTCTTCACATAATTGTGTAGGTAGATTAGTTACAGTTATATTATTATTTTCAAAATATTCATTTAGCCGGTAGATGGAAAGACGTATATCCTTACTTATAATGTATAGAGAACCACCGGCAAGGAGACAGGAAAAAATTTCCTTTATAGATGGATCAAAAGTATAACTCATAAAAAGTGCTGACCTGTCTCTTTCATTTAAATTACATGCATATTTATACCAGAAACATAAATTTGAAAGTGAACTGTGTTCAATCATAACACCTTTTGGTTTTCCTGTAGTAGCTGATGTGTAAATTATATAAGCAAGATGAGAAGGTTTATTTATGAGAGGAAGGTTTGACACATCTCCACTGTAAAGGTTTTCATCATCAAGAAAAAGTATTAAACCTTTAAAGTCTATCTTAGAGGAGAGATGTTTTTGTGTTAAAAGAATTGATGATTCCGTATCCTGGAGGATGTACTTTATTCTCTCTACAGGGTATGAAGGATCTATTGGGACATAAGCTCCTCCTGCTTTGAGTATAGCCATAATACCGATAACCATCTCAATAGATGGTTCAACCATTATAGCTAAAACACTCTCAGATATTACACCTGCTTGACGTAGAATCCCTGCCATTTGATTTGATTTTTCATTTAACTCCCTGTATGTCAGTTTTCTGTCTTTAAAGACAACTGCTATATTATGAGGAGTCTTTTCTACCTGTTCTTCAAATAACTGGTGAATACATCTGTCTTTCGGATAATCTATGAGTGTATTATTCCATTCTACAAGTAACTGATTTTTTTCTTCATCTGACAGGATGGGCAAATTAGAAAGTTTTTCATCAGGGTTTTTCACTATACCTTCCAGTAAAGTCTGGAAATGACCTTTCATTCGTGTAATTGTCCTGTCTTCAAAGAGATCTGTATTATATTCCAAGAGACAGGATAAACCTTCTGGTTTTTCTTCTATTTCAAGAGTTAAATCAAATTTTGTCATAACCGTATCTAAATCAAATTCTTTTATCTTTAAATCCGGTAATAAGAGACATTTCTTCGGGACATTTCTTAAGTGAAACATTACCTGAAATAATGGGGTACGGCTCAGAATTCTCTCAGGGTTAAGTTCTTCCACAAGTTTTTCAAAGGGTAGTTGTTGATGCTCAAAAGCTTCCATTGCTACTTCACGGACTCTACCAAGAAATTCACGAAATGATGGATTTTTTGAGAGATTACTCCGTAAAACAAGGGTATTAACAAAAAAACCTATAAGACCTTCAAATTCTTTTCTATTACGATTTGCCACAGGAGTGCCAGTGGCTATATCTTCCTGACCTGTATAACGGTAGAGTAATATGTTAAAAGAAGTGAGAAGTGTTATAAAAAGTGTTACTCCTTCATTACTGCTCAGCTCTTTCAGACTGTGAGAAAGACTTTCTGTTAACATAAAAGTCTGTCTCCTGCCTTTAGAGGACTGAACCGGCTGACGGGGATGATCAAAAGGTAATTCCAGAGGAACTATATCTTCAAGTTTCTTTTGCCAGTAGGAAAGCTGTTTTTTCAGTGTCTCTCCTTTAAGCCATTCTCTCTGCCATATGGCAAAATCGGCATATTGAATGGAAAGAGGATTGAGTGATGGTTCTTTTCCTGCAGATAAGGACCGATAGATTTCAGTCACTTCATTTAAAAATACCCCTTCAGACCATCCGTCAAATACTATATGGTGCATGGTGAGAAGTAGTATATGTTCCTTCTCAGTTATTCTTAACAGATGGGGTATTAAAGGAGGGCCTTCTTCCAGATTAATAATCTCTCTGGATTTCTCTGTTATTATGTGTCTTACTTTTGATTTGCTGACATCAAATACAGGCAGTGATATATATTCTTCAGGCAGAACAACCTGACAGGGCACACCATCATGGTCAGGAAAAATAGTTCTTAATATTTCATGCCTTTGAATTATAATATTCAAACTCTTTTCAAGGGTACTTATATTAAGGTCACCTGTAAAATGAAGAACTAAAGGCCTGTTATAAACAGCACTGTCCGGTTCAAATTTATACAGAAACCAAAGACGTTCCTGAGAAAAGGATAAAGGAATAGATACTTCTGAAGATGGGGGGGGAATAATTTTTACTTCAGATTTTTCTGTAACTTCCCCTTTCAGTCTTTTTTCAAAAAGTGCCCTTTTTTCAGGTGATAATCTGGAAATCCTTTCAGAAAGATCTGTCTTTGATAACATAATTACTCCATTATTCAGGTAATTCTTCTATTTCTTCTAAAATGAGTTCTTCTATGATTCTGGCCTGGTCTTTTATTGTAGGAGACGCAAAAAATCTGGTCAAAGATAATTCTACCTGGAACTTATCTCTCAGACGGGAAATTATTTGAGAGGCAAGTATGGAATCACCTCCCAGAGATAAAAACTTATCATTTATTCCTACCTGTTTGAGATTTAGAACAGTAGACCATATTTTTGCCACTTCTTTTTTCAGAGGAGTTTCTGCTTCTATAAATTCTGCCTTTTCTTTTCTCTGTTCCATAAGGGAAGTTATACCTAATTTCTGTGAAAGACCTATACGCTGTATTTTACCTGTAGGGCCCTTTGGTATTTCCTTAAGAATTATAATCTGACAGGGTACTTTAAAATAAGTAAGTTTTCCTGCTGTAAACTCGCGAAGTTCTATTTCAGTAGCAGAAGCATTATCCTTTAATACCACTGCAGAAGCCACATCTTCACCGAGTTTTTCATGAGGAACAGAAAAAGTCACAGCCTGTCTTACAGCAGAATGTGACATTAAAACCTCATCTATTTCTCCGGGAGATATCTTTTCACCACCACGATTAATAATCTCTTTTATACGGCCTGTGATAAAAAGATATCCCTCCACATCTATAAAACCCTCATCTCCTGTTCTGAACCATCCATCAGTAAAAGCACTTTTATTAGCTTCTTCATTATTTTTATAACCTTCTGTAATACCGGGCCCTTTTATTACAATCTCTCCTTTTTTTCCCACCTTCAGGATATTGCCACTTTCATCCATAATGGCGACTTCTGTCCCTGTAGCTATTCCTGCCGATCCTGCTTTAGCCTCCCCCGGAGGTAAAGGGTTACAACATATCTGATGGGAAGCCTCTGTCATACCATATGCTTCTATTACAGGAACTTTAAAAACCTCTTTTAATTCCATAAAAACTTTTGGAAGTAAAGAAGAAGAACAGGAACGAATAAAACGAAGCTTACTTTTAGAAATAATCTCTTTATTCTCATCTGCCCTGTCAAGTATGGACTGATGCATAGTAGGTACAGCAGTATACCATGTGGGAGAAAATTCTTTTATCCAATCAAAAAATTCTGGTGCCAGAAAATCGGGAGTACAGACAATACTTGCCCCGGCCACAAGAGATGAAAGAAGAGCACCAATAAGACCGTGAATATGAAATAAGGGCATAATATTAAGGCATCTGTCTTCTGAGGTAAGGGAAAGGGATGTTCGAATATTATAAGCTGAAGCACATATATTGGCCTGTGATAGAGGCACAATTTTAGGCCGTGAAGTTGTGCCTGAAGTATGGAGAACCAGAGCAATATCTTCCAAAGAGGCAAAAGTAATGTCTTTTGCCACAGAACATTCCCTGCCATTAAGTGTAAAAATACCTGCTTCTTCATTTAATGAAGGACTTAATTTTATTACAGAGATACCGAGGTTTTTTGCTACTTCTATTACAGGTGACTCAATACCTTCCTGAATTATTACCGATTTTGCATTTAAATCCGATAGATAAAAGGAAAATTCACCTGTACTATACCTGGGGTTAAGGGGGGCACAGGTAGCACAGGAAGCAATTGATATGAATGTTACTGCCATATCAGGGCCATTGGGAAGGACTGTAGCTATTATATCATTTCTGCCATGTCCCATGGAATTTAATTTTTCTTTAACATAATCTATTTGCCCGAGAAAATGCCTGTAAGTAAGCGGTTCCCTTTCAGGAGCAAGTATAGCAATAGAATCCGGTGATATTTCTCCATGATATTTAATAATATTATAAATGAATAAATCTTTCATAAAATCTATTTCTGGCATAAACCTTAAAGTCCCTTTCTTTTTATGATAAAAAATATCAAAACTTTTACAGAATATTATGATATTATATCATAGGAAAGAAAAAGAGCATATGAATTACTACGAAAGAATCCAGCGTTCCATTGATTATTTTGAAGAAAATCTTAAAATGCCTTTAAAGCTTGAACGTGTTGGAGGAATGGATTCCGGTGGATATCTTTTTATTACAGGACGTATAAAAGAAATTATAAATCGAGGTGGTGAAAAAATATCACCATGGGAAGTGGAAGAAGTATTAAAATCTCATCCTGCTGTAAGACAGGCTGTAACTTTCTCTATGCCTCACAAAAAACTCGGAGAAACTGTAGCTTCAGCAGTAGTTTTAAAAGATAAAGCATCTGTCACGGAAATGAAACTTCGTGAATTTACTGCCAGACGACTTGTCTTTTTTAAAGTACCTGTTAAAATAATAATACTTGATAAAATACCGGTAGGATCAACCGGAAAAATACAGTGTAGAGGCATAGCAGAAAAGTTATGTATTACATCTGATATAGAAAAAACAGACTCTATAAAACCAGTACAGGAGAACATAATGAAAACAATCGGATATTATATAACAGGAAAAGGCAGAACCACTTTTGATACGAACGAATTTCGAAGTCTTATACATGATATAAGAAATCCCATCCATATAATTTATCAATCTGATAAAAGACTGATGGGCCTGGCAACAGGCGGAGAAATTTCATCAACAAAAGGCATACCGCTCATAGCCTCACTGCCTCCGATGTACCCTGAATGGCTTGGAGACAGAAGTTTTCTGGAAACCCATAAGGTAAGATTTGCCTGTACAGGAGGCGCAATGGCAAGAGGAATTTCATCTGCAGCCATGGTTATAGAACTTGCCAGATGCGGTATGATGGGCTTTTTTGGTTCCGGTGGAATGAAAATAGAAGAAGTGGAAAAAGAAATTAAATATATTTCGGAGATACTGAATAAAGAAGGATTAAGCTGGGGGGCAAATTTAATACATACACCTCATAATCCTTTACTGGAAGAAACCCTTATGGACATGTATTTAAAATACGGAGTCAGAAGAATTTCTGCCTCAGCTTTTACAGGACTCACACCGTCACTGGTAAGATTCGCCTCCTCAGGTCTATATCGTGACTCTAAAGGTTTTATAAGACGTAAGAATTATATCTTTGCAAAGATTTCTCATCCGGAAGTAGCAAAACATTTTGTATCACCTCCACCGGAACAGATACTTAAATCACTTGTTCTGAGTGGAAAAATAACCCGGGAAGAAGCAGAAATGTCCGGACGGATAACTCTCTGTGAAGATCTGGATATTGAAGGTGATTCAGGGGGACATACGGATAATCGGCCTTTAAATGCTCTTTTCCCGGCTATTGTCTCATTCTGTAATAAAATATCAGATAAATATCACTGTAAAATAAGGTATGGAGCGGCAGGCGGTATAGGCACACCTCAGTCTGTAGCTTCTGCCTTCGCACTGGGAGCTTCTCATATAGTAGTGGGGTCAGTATATCAATCGGCAGTTGAAGCAGGAACTTCCTCTCAAGTAAAAGAACTTCTTTCCCGGTCCGGTATTTCAGATGTAATGATGACTATAAGTGCAGACAGATTTGAAACAGGTTCCAGGGTGCAGGTTCTCAAAAAAGGAACTATGATGGGACTGAGAGGTAATCTCCTTTATAAAGTGTATAAACACCATGATTGTATAGAAGATATACCGGAGAAAATATTAAAGGATATCGAAAAAAACATATTCAGAATGACCCTTCAGGAGGTATGGGAAAAAACAAAAGATTATTTTGCTACAGAAGGGCAAATAATATCTGATAATATCAAAGCAAAGAATAAAATGGCTCTTATCTTTAAATGGTATCTCGGAAATTCAGCTCACTGGGCTGTCTCTGGCCGGGCAGACAGGCTTATAGACTATCAGATATGGTGCAGTTCTGCTATGGGAGCCTTTAATGAGTGGGTTAAGGGCAGTTTTCTGGAAGACCCTGAAAAGAGACTCTTAAAACAGATAGCTTTAAATTTAATGGAAGGGGGAGCAATATTAACGAGGGGACATCAACTGAGAACCTACGGAGTTCCTCTGAGGAATGACGTGTTTTTATACAGACCCGAGGTGCTTGATATCGACTGAAGAGGAGACGGATACAGAGTGGGAAAAAATCTTCAATCACCGGTAAATGGAAAAATAGCCTTTTTATTTCCCGGCCAGGGCAGTCAGTATATAAATATGGCTTATCATATGGTTATGCACTTTGATGCTGTGAGGGAAATATGGGATAAAATCTCAGAAATCGACTTTGGTGTTGAGGAAAGACTTTATAATATCGTCTTCCCTGGATATGGATTTAACGAAGAGAATAAAAGGAGACAGACAGAAAAATTAACAAGAACCGAGTGGGCCCAGCCTGCTATAGGAGCAATAAGTATTTCTCTTTTAAATCTTTTAAATAAACTCGGCGTAAAGGCTGACTTTTTTGGAGGCCACAGTTATGGCGAAATAACAGCACTTTATGCTGCAGGTCTCTTTGATACTATGGAAGATTTCATAAGAGTTTCCAGAAAAAAAGGAGAATTAATGGCAGAGGCAGCAACACAGGAGGGAGCAATGACAGCAGTTTTTACTTCCTCTCTGGAAGTAAAGAAAATTTTAACAGAAAGTGGCACCGATATTTCTATAGCCAATATAAACAGTCCTTCCCAGACAGTAATTTCCGGTAAAACTTCCGGCATAGAAAGGGTTGAAAAACTTTTAACTAATAAGGGGATTAACTATAAAAGGCTTCCAGTTTCCACCGCTTTTCACTCCAAAATTATTGGAAAAAGTACAGAACCTTTTTACAACTATCTGAAAAAGATACATTTTAATATGATTGAGAATAGAGTTTTTTCAGGTTCCACAGGTAATTTATATCCTGCAGATACAGAGGAAATAAGGAAAATTCTTGCAGAGCAGATAGAAAATCCTGTATTTTTTCAACAGCAGATTGAAAATATGTATGACCACGGTGTGAGGATATTTGTTGAAGTCGGCCCCGGAGCGGTTCTTACGGGTCTTGTAAGTGATATTCTTAAGGACAAAAAACACCTTTCCCTTTCACTGGATAAAAAGGGGCAGGACGGATTAATTTCCTTCTGGAATGCCATGGGAAAATTATCTTCCTGTGGTGTGGAAATATCCTGTGAAACACTGTGGAAAGAATTTAAAGAACCTGAACATAGATTTGCAGGATTAGTTGGAAGAGATACAGAAATAGAAATAAAGAAGACAGAAAAAAAGGTGAGATATTCTGTGAATAATGGCGCAAAATTTGATGACGAAAGACTGAAAACACTTCAGATTTTACAGCAAAATATTTTTGAAGCCCATAAAATATTTCAGAAAACCCTTACTGAAAGCCATATAAGATTTTTACAGGCCTCAGAGGAAGCCTTGAAGCAGATTGGAGGAATTAAGACAGCTGCAGAAATATCATCTCCTGAAAATGACTTAATAAAAAATTACCTGGCTGAAGAACATTATGAAGAAAGAAAGACTGAAGATATAAGAGAAAAGCCGGAAGATAAAATATATGTCCCATCTGTTGACTATAAGAAAATAATTCTCCAGACAGCATCAGAAAAAACAGGTTATCCTGAAGAAATGCTGGATTTAAACATGGATATGGAAGAAGAACTGGGAATAGATTCAATAAAAAAGATTGAAATATTATCAGATTTAAAATTAAGATTGCCAGATAGTTGCAAAATGGATACAGATAAACTCGCTCTTATGAGAAATTTCAGAGAGATACTGGATTATGTAACAGAAGACCTGAGTGAGAAAAAAAAAATCCTCTCATAGAGAATAAGAAAACTCCACATATTTTTCGTTATATACCGAAAATAATTACGGCTAAAGCCACAGGATCTTCAATGAAAGTTATATTTCAGGACAGCTCCTGTTACATTATTCCTGATAACAGGGGAGTTTCTGAAGCTCTGGCAGAATTTTTAAAAGAAATTGGTGTTAATACTATTATTACCGCGTCTTTACCGGAAGATGCCTCTTCTATAATTTATCTCAGTGGCATCGATACAGGAAGAGAAGACAGTCATAAGAGCCACTTTGAAGTAAATAAAAAAGCCTTTGATGCTGCGAAAATCTGCGGAAAAAACCTTTTTAATAACAGAGATAAAAAAGGATTTTTCATAACAGTACAGGATACAGGCGGGGATTTTGGACTGGAGGGAGATAAAAATATCTCCGGAGCTGGACTTACGGGGCTTATAAAAACATCTTTTCTCGAATGGGAAAATCCTTATGTTAAAGCTATTGATATAGAAGGTGACAATAAAAATCCATCAGAAATTGGAAAAGCCCTTTTTGTGGAAATTATTGAAGGAGGAAGGGAATTAGAAGTTGGATTAAGAAAAAAGGGTGAAAGGATAACGATAGGAATAGAATCTGCCGGAGAAGCAATCAGTAATTTTCCACTCAGAGAGAAGGATGTTCTTCTTGTCAGTGGAGGGGCAGGGGGAGTGACAGCAGGTTGCCTTAATGAGTTAACTCTTACGAAAAAACTCAGACTGGCCATATTCGGCAGAACACAATTGACCAGAGAGGAAGAATATCTGAGAAATTACAGAAGTAAAGCCGAATTAATGAAAGGACTTATGGAACACGGACAGGATAAAGGAATAACTCCCGCGGATCTTTCGAAGAAAGCAAATAAAATTCTCTCTATAAGAGAAGTAAAAGAAAACCTGAGAATACTTGAGGCAAACGGCTCGGAGGTAAAGTACTTCAGTATTGATATAAGAAATTATGAAGAATTAAAAAAAGCAGTTCATAAAATAAGAGAAGAATGGGGACATATAGACGGAATAATCCATGGTGCAGGTGTCGTGGCAGATAAATATATTCATGAAAAAACGGAAGAACAGTTCCGGCAGGTTTTCTCCACTAAAGTAGAAGGATTTTATAATCTCCTTGACGCAACAAAAGAGGACAATCTGACACATATCTGCTGTTTTTCATCTATAGCGGCAAGATGTGGTAATAAGGGTCAGGCTGATTATTCTATGGCCAATGAAGTGCTTAATAAGGTATGTAAAAAAATATATATGGAGAAAAAAGGAAAGACTCTGGTAAAATCAATTAACTGGGGGCCATGGGATGGCGGGATGGTTACTCCTTCCTTAAAAGCTCATTTCATATCAAGGGGCATATCCCTTATTCCATTAAAAGAAGGGGCAAAGCTTTTTGTCGATGAAATTTCAAATATCAGCTCTTCTGTTGAAGTTATTATAAGTCCTGAAGGAAGGCTTTAAATATATGTTTGAAGAAATTGCAATTATTGGACAGAGCTGTCTTTTCCCCGGCTGTAATAATATAGAGCAATTTATTAATACCGTCAAAGATGGTCTGGTTACTATTTCATCTCCCCCTGAAGGTTACTGGAGAGTCGGACTGGAAGATATTACCGGTGAAGAAAAAAATAACCCTGCCTTTTCTTTTACAGATAAGGGCGGTTATATAAGAGATTTTGCAAATATCTTTAATGTTGAAGAATATGAACTGGATAAAAACACCCTTCTTCAACTGGATGTCCTTTTTAAATGGAGTCTTCATACCGCCCGGGAGGCATTAAAAAATTCGGGATATTTAAATAACAGATCTGTCCTGAAAAGGGCCGGTATTGTCCTGGGTAATTCTACAACAAGTAATTCTTCTCTTACAAAACTTTCTGAAGAAATATATTTGAATATATCTCCTGCTGTTCATCCTTATAACAGGTTTACAGGGGGACTTCCTGCAGGGATTATAAAAAAAGCTTTTTCTATAGGAGGTAATGCCTTTGCCATAGATACAGCCTGTGCTTCCAGTCTTTATGCAGTAAAACTTGCCTGTGATTTACTGCAGAAAGAGGAAACAGATCTTATGCTTGCCGGTGCAGTATGCGCGATAGACCCTTTTTGCACACATCTAAATTTTAACGCTCTTCATGCTTTAAGTTCCTGCGGGTTAAGCAGACCTTTTAATGTTAATTCAGACGGAATAATTCCTTCTGAAGGAGCGGCCTTTGTAGTATTAAAAAGACTGAAGGATGCCCTCAGAGATGGGAATAATATCTCCGGTGTAATAAGAAGTATTGGACTATCAAATGACGGAAGAACAGGAGGGTTTCTTTCTCCTTCCGTTATGGGACAGATTTCATCAATGGAGAGTGCCTATAGAATATCAGGAGTTGATCCGGGAGAAATTTCTTATGTCGAATGTCATGCTACAGGCACAAAGATTGGAGATTTAACAGAAATTCAGAGTATGCTGAAGGTATTCCCTGATAAAAGGGAAATTCCCATAGGTTCAATAAAAGCAAATCTGGGACATTTATTCGCAGTATCAGGTATGGCCTCACTGATAAAGATTCTCGGGATGTTTAAAGATGAATTTATTCCTCTTACACCAAATGCCCATCCGATACTTCCTGCAATCAGAGACTCTCATTTCAGGGTACCTGAAATGAATGAATTATGGGATGGAAGAAAAGGAAGAAGAATTGCCGGTGTAAGCAATTTCGGCTTCGGAGGAAGTAATGCCCATCTTATTCTGGAAGAATGGAAAAAGAGGGATATTAAAATTCATCCCCTTCAAACATTACCGGTGAAAATAGCTGTTACCGGTATGAGTGTAATTACACATTCTACAGAGTCACTGGAAGAATTTAAAGAGTTAATCTATGGTAAAACTGCAGATAAAAAAATTGATAAAGTAGATTTTTCTATGGGAGAAATAGCTTTCCCTCCATGTGATCTTAAAAGAACTCTCGGCCAGCAGTTACTTATGCTGAAAGCTGCAGATAAGGCCATAGGACAGGTAAAAAAGTTAAATAAAGAAGGTACAGGTGTATTTATCGGTATACAGACTGATCCGGGATATATACTGACAGATTTAACAGATAAATTAACATGTTATCTACAAAAATCAGTGAGAAAAAATAAATTTGTCTCTTCCGCTGACACAGCAGACGTAACAGGTAAAATGGGTCATATTACTGCAACCCGTATAAATAATCAGTATAATTTTAAAGGTTGCGGATTTGCAGTATTCTATGAAGAGCTATCAGGAGATTGTGCTCTTAAGATTGCTATGAATGCAATTGAAAAGGGAGAGATAGAATCTGCAGTTGTCGGTGCTGTGGATCTCTCTATAGAAGAGGTACAGAAATTTGCTGCAGAAAAGTCTTTACCGGATAAATTTAAATTACCTGCCAGTTCCGCCGTGGCTCTGGTATTAAAAAGGCTTGAAGATGCAGAAAAAGATAAAGACAGGATTTATGCCATTATTTCATCCTGCAGATATATGGAAAATAAAAATGATACTCGAGAGTTTACAGAAAAAAAATACTCCTTTGGGAATAATTCAGATGATTTTAATTTAACAACTATTCTTGGACATTCTCATGCCGCATCAGGTCTTCTCCATATTGCTGCCGGTATAATCATATTAAATCACTATCTCATTCCATACCGCAAAAAGACCTGGTTTTCAAGAAAAGAAGAAAATCAAATTGAAATCTTAAATGAAAGTTTTATGGGCGGATATTATAAAACGGTATTGAAAAATGATATAAAATTCTCAGAATTATGTAAAATAGATAAGCCAGATGAGATAAAAAAACCTCTCCTGACCTTTCCCCTTTATAAGAATATTGACACTTCTCTTCTTGAAGATTTTAAGAAAGAAGTATTATCAAGAAGGAACGCAAAAAATAAAACAGGGAGAATTCTAAAAAAAGCTCCTTTACTGGCACCTATTACGGACATATTATTTTCAGAAAAAGACATAATCATCAATTCTTCCGGACAGATTGAACATAAGGATATAAAAGAAAATAAGGTTATTATGAATCCTATGTTAAGTCCTGTAATAAGGCATCATTCAAATATGATGGAAGTGCAAAAACAGTTCTATCACAGCCAGCTAAAAGCTTATAATGCTTTTATGGATATAGAGAAGAGACTGGGAAGTTATTTATCGAGAATTCATACTTATAAAAACAAAAACTTCCTCCCTGTTTCCGCAGGATCTTCTGAAATAAATTTACCTGAAGTTCTTCAAAAACCATCAGGTCCATCCTTTGGCAGAGAAGAACTTGAAATTTTAGCTTCAGGAAAAATATCAACTGTTTTCGGAAAGCTCTTTGAAAAACAGGATATGTATGAACTTCAAATCAGACCTCCGGCACCACCCTTTCTTTTATGTGACAGAGTTACCGGCATAGAGGGCGAAGCCGGCAGTATGGCCACAGGTACCATATGGACAGAAACTGATGTAAAGGATGACAGCTGGTATTTATGTAATGGAAGAATGCCTGGAGGAATCTTTTTTGAAGCCTCTACAGGAACCACTCTGCTGCCCTTATGGCTTGGATTTGATTTCCTGAATAAAGGGAAGAGAGTTCTCCGTTTTCTCGGTTCAGAACGTATATTTTACGGCCCTCTTCCCTGTGCCGGAGAAACATTACAGTACCGGTATACTATTGATAGATATATTGAACAGGGAGAAAGGAGACTTTTCTTCTTCCACTCTGAATGTCTGGTAAATGGAGAAATCCGTATGAAAGTCCGAAACGGACAGGGCGGATTTTTTACCAGGGAAGAATTAAAAAATTCACGGGGTCTATTATGGGATGCAGAAAAAGCAAATTATACGGAAAATCCCCTTCTCCATATTCCTCCGGATTTTTGTAAAAAAACACATTTTACCACGGAAGAAGTAAAAAGCTATTTTGAAGGTAATGGTTATGAGTGTTTCAAAGAAGGCTTTGAGATTTTAAAAACTCATAAAAGAAGTCCTGTAAGTCTGGTGGGAAAGTATTATTTTATTGATGAAATTACTGAATTCAATCCTTACGGGGGACCAAAGAAAAGAGGTTATTTATGCGGAAGAACCACTGTAGACCCTGACTGGTGGTTTTTTAAAGTACACTTTAAGAATGACCCCTGTATGCCAGGTAATCTTATGGCAGAAGGTTGTATTCAAATGATGTCCTTTTACCTATCTGCCCTGGGTTTTACTAAAAACCGTGACGGATGGAGATTTGAACCGGTCCCCGGGGAAAAGTGTAAAGCCTTATTCAGAAGTCAGATAACACCTGAAGCAAAAGAAATTTTATATGAAATCTTTATTGATGATATCACAGAAGATCTCTATCCGACTGTATATGCCCATACAGTCGTTACAGTTGATGGTCGAAAGGCTTTTTGCTGTGAAAGAGCCAGTTTAAGACTCATACCTGATGAAACACGATTAGAAGAGAAAACTTATTCTCTCAGCGAGGGACAAAAAGCTCTATGGTTCTTAAATAAAAGCGATCCCTGTGACCTGTCATATAATCTTCCTGTAGCCTTCAGGGTAACAGGAGATATTGAAAGATTAAAATATACAGTAAAATTTATCCTGGAAAAACATGAATTATTTTTATCCAAATTTAAACTGGAAAACTATGAATTATACCGAATAATTGACAGAGAAGTAAAGATTAATATAGAAGAAGAAGATATAAGTGATTCAAACCTGGAAGAAGCTCTGAAATATCTTAAAAAACATATTGAAAAGCCCTTTGATCTGGAAAAAGCTCCCCCACTGAGGTCTGTCTTATGCAAATACTCAGGGGACAATTATATTCTCCTCTTAGTATTTCATCATATAGTTTTTGACGGCATCTCATTGCCTATTCTTATAAATGAAATAATGGAATTTTATGATTCTCCTGATGATGGAAAAAACATAGTAGTCTCAAATAATTACGAAGATTTCGTCAGATGGCAGAAAGAATTTCTCACTTCAGAAGAAGGCCCACAGCAGCTAGCCTACTGGAAAAGCGAATTAAGCGGCGAATTACCACAGATAAATCTTCCGTTAAAAAACAAAATCACCTCTGTAAAAAATAATACAAAATGTCATATTTTTAACCTGGATAGAGAAACAATAAGAAAAATAAAGGAACTATCTTTAAAGGAAGGGGTTACTTTCTTTTCTGTAATATTATCTGCTTTCAAGATACTGCTCTTTAAATATACAAAGGAGGAAGATTTAATAACAGTCACACCTGTTTCGGGACGGATAGACAAAAGATTTGAAAAAACTGCAGGATATTTCGTAAATCTAATTGCCATAAGAACTAATATTTCCGAAAAAATGTGTGTAAAAGATTTTGTTATACACCTTAATAAAAAGATATTTCATGGTTTGATAAATGGAAATTATCCTTTTTCCAGACTGCTATCTGAACTTAAAATAAAAAGAAAAAGCCAGAGGCATACGGTATTTCAGATTATGTTTATATTTCAGAACTGGGTAAAACATTTTGATAAGAAATCAGATTCTTTAAAATTAGAGACCATTCCCCATATTTATCCATTTACTGATTGCTCTGTTAATATGGAAATATATGAAGATGACGCTAAAGGCTATTTTACATATGATGCCAATCTATTTGATGAAGAAATTATAAAAGAGATGAGTCAAAATTATAATAAAATATTAACCTCCATACCGCTTTATTTTGATAAAAATATTGAAGATATAGATATCTTATCCGAGGAAGAAAAAAATAAAATAATATCTTCAATTCCTGTAAGTGAAGAAGCAGTTGAAAACTTTATACCTTCGGGAAATGAAATGGAAGCAAAATTAACAAAAATCTGGGAAGATCTTTTAGGTATAAATCCTGCAGGTATAAGAGACGATTTCTTTAAACTGGGTGGAAGTTCCCTTCTGGCTGTAAAGTTATTTGCAGAGATCCACAAGCAATTTGGCAGAGAACTTCCTCTATCAATTCTGCTGCAGGGAGCAACTGTTGAATATATGGCAGATATTCTCAGGGAAAAAGAAGATCCTCACCTGTGGAAATCTTTGGTACCGGTACAGAATAAAGGACAGAAACCGCCTTTCTACTGTGTCAATCCTGTGGGAGGAGACAGTATCTTCTTTCTGCCTCTCTCAGGCCATCTTGCACCTGACCGGCCCTTTTACGGTTTACAGATGAAAATAGAAGACTTCACCTCTGTTGAAGCTCTTGCCTCTCATTATATCAGGGAGATAGAGACTTTTCAGGCAAAAGGACCTTATTATCTGGGAGGTTTTTCCTCGGGTGGGCCCATAGCATTTGAAATGGCCCGGCAATTTCATAGAAAAGGCTGTGAAGTAGGGGCTCTTGTTATATTTGATACAGGCCTTACTATTCCCTGGAAACCAGAGTTTATTCTCAGATTAATATGTTATTTCCCTTACTGGCTGTGTAATTTTTTAAAAAAGAACTCTAAAGTAAAAGCCGGGATTATGAAAAGAGGGATAAAGAGAGCCAGAATAGGCCTTTCTTCCCTGATTAAACCCTGTAACAGACCAACTGTTATAAAAGATATAGTCGATGTAGACCAGGTTCTCAGGGATTATTTACCTGAACCCTATTATGGTAATCTTATGCTTTTCCGTTCCTCTATAAAACCTTTAATTTACGCTTTTTCCTATGATAATGAAATGGGCTGGAAAAAGATAGTGAAAGGAAGTGTAGAAGTAAGAGTAATTCCTGAGGCAGATCATATGGGAATATTCAAAGAACCTTATGTGGGAATTCTTGCGAGAGAACTAAAAGAATATTTAGACAGGGGCCAACAGAATGATAAAAATCAATGAAGTCCATATATGGATTGCATCTCTTAAGATAGAGAAAAGCTCCAAGGATGATCTCTTAAAACTTCTCTCAGAAGATGAATTGAAGAGAGCAGAAAAATTTTACTTTCAAAAAGACAGAAATCATTTTATTGCCTGTCGCGGAATCCTTAGAACCATTCTCGGAAACTACCTGGAGATAGATCCCCGAAAAATAACATTCTCCTATAATTTCTACGGAAAACCATCACTAAATCTACCTGAAAAACAACTTTCCTTCAATCTGTCCAATTCACATGGTATGGCCCTTTATGGTTTAACCTGGAACAGAGAAATAGGTATTGACATAGAATATATTCCAGAAGATTTTAACTGGGAAGAGATTGTAAAGAACTTCTTTTCTAAAAGAGAAATTAAAGACCTTTATAAGGTGCCACTTCATATGAGAAAAAGAGCCTTTTTTAACTGCTGGACCAGAAAAGAAGCCTATATAAAAGCAAGAGGTAAGGGACTTTCAATTCCTCTTCATAGTTTCGATGTTTCCCTTATACCGGGAGAGCCAGCGAAACTGCTGGAAGTAAGAGGAGAAGGAGAGGAAAAATCCCGATGGCATTTAAAGGAAATCATAATAGATTCCGATTATACATCTGCCCTTGCTGTGGAAGGTCAGAATCTCCAATTTAAATACAAGGAATGGAAAAATTGTAACTACTCAGGTATAGGTAAATTATAATAAACTTCGTAATATAATTCAAGAAAAGTAGTTACAAGATTTTCAAAATAACCCGGGAAAACTTTTATTATTAAGTAATATTATTTAAAGAAGAGGAAATTTGAGAGAAAATGATGAATATAAATTGGGATAAAATTGCTCTTCTGTCTGAGATCGATTATGTAAAGGCCCCTGGAGGAAAAATGAGATATTTTATTAATTTCATTCGCATTATTATTATATTACTGATCTTTATGTACTATGGTTGTATTAGTTTCAGACCTGTACCCACATCGGTACCGACTTCTACACCGCATCAAAGGTCTGTTCCAATACCAACCAGTAGCCCAACAAAATCAATCAAAGAAATAGAATATGAACAGGGTGTTACGTTGCATGATTACGGGAGATATAAAGAAGCTATTGAACATCTCGATAAAGCTTTAAATATTGATCCCAACTATGCTGATGCATGGTATTGTAAAGGACTTGTACTGTGTAAGCTAGAAAAATACAGAGAAGCTCTTGAATGTTATAGCAAAGTTCTAAAACTTAAACCGGACGATGTAAATTCCTGGTATTCAAAAGGTAATATCTTACTGGTTTATTTAAATGAATCTAAAAAAGCTATAGAATGTTTTGATAAAGTTATAAAACTTGACTCTGAAAATAAATATGCATGGAACGGAAAGGGGAGGGCTTTAGTCAATCTTGCCAATTACGAAGAAGCTATTAAATGTTTCGATAAAGCTATAGAGTTTGATGACAGATTTTATGATGCCTGGTATAACAAAGGAAATATTTTGTATAATCAGGGGAAATACAAAGAAGCTGTACAATGCTTTGATAAAGTTTTAGAAACATGTGGTAATTATGATTACAAAGATACAAAGAAGAAAAAAGAAAAGGCTCTGAATCTTTTAAAATAAGCCATTTCATTGTACTTTTAACAAAGATCGAAACACACTGCTTCTGTCAGTTTTTCCCTCCCCTTCCATAAATAAATGGTTCAGTTTCAGATAGATTTTAAATTCTACATTTACAATGAAATCTGTTATTACAGAATATACAGTTTTGTATTTATTTAAGTTATAACTTTCTCCTTTGACGGCATATCTTTTGCTCCAGAATCCGGACAGGGACAGGTGTATATGTTTTTTGGATACTTTTTTACCTGTTGCGGTACTTACTGCAGGTGCAGATATAAATATAAAAAACCGGCAGGGATATACACCTTTAGAATGTTGTAGTAATAAAGAGCTGAGAAAAATTATTTTAAAATATAGCAATTAAAAGGAAAGCCGGAAAAAAAAAGGAATTCATGTTAATATGGATAATTATAAAAAAATAGTACTCTTTATCATATCTCTTACTTCTTTTATTTCGCCCTTTATGGCATCATCGGTAAATATTGCTCTACCGGCAATTCAGAAAGATTTTTCCGTTAATGCAGTAATATTAACCTGGGTCAGTACTGCCTATCTCCTTTCTATTGCAGTATGTTTGCTGCCTTCAGGCAAACTCTCGGATATATACGGAAGAAAGAAGATATTCCATACAGGTAATATCTTATTTGCCCTGGGGACATTTCTTATAACCTTTTCAAATTCAATAGATATGCTCATAATTCTCCGAATCTTTCAGGGCGCTGGAAGTGCTATGGGTGCAACTACTGCTATGGCAATTCTTATTTCAGAATTTCCTCCAAAAGAAAGAGGATTCGCCATAGGAATGTACGTGGGAGCAGTCTATACAGGCAGTTCTGTAGGGCCCTTTCTGGGAGGATTTTTTACCACTTATCTCACATGGAGAAGTATTTTTCTTATAAATGGCATACTCTGGCTTTTACCGATAATCCTCACCGTAAAATATCTAAAGAGTGAATATATAGAGGCAAAAGATCAAAAATTCGATCTCACAGGAAGTTTGATTTATGGAGTATCTATTACGGCACTCATATATGGATCTTCCCTGTTGCCGTCAAAACTGGCTCTATATCTTATTCTACCCGGCATAACAGGTCTCATAATCTTTATAAAACATCAGAGTTCCGTAAAATATCCTATTTTCGAGGTTAAACTCTTCAGGAAAAACAGAGTCTTTACTTTTTCCTGTATGGCGGCTCTTATCAATTATGGAGCCACCTTTGCCATTACCTTCCTCTTAAGTCTTTATCTTCAGTATATAAAAGGTATGAGCCCTCATATGGCAGGAGTTTTACTCATAATACAGCCGGTAATGCAGGCCTTTTTTTCACCCCTTTCAGGAAAATTTTCCGACAGATTTGAACCTGGTCTTCTTGCATCGGCAGGGATGACACTTACAACAGCAGGATTATGTTTTCTCATTTTTATAGATAGTGCCACTTCACAGATATTTATGGTTTTTATTTTGATCTTACTTGGTATCGGTTTCGGCCTGTTCTCATCTCCCAATATGAATGCCATCATGGGGTCTGTAGAGAAAGAATATTACGGTATAGCTTCAGGAGTTGTATCCACTATGAGGGTACTCGGTCAGATAATGAGTATGGCAATTGCCACTATTATATTCGCCATTTTTACAGGAAAGGTTCAGATAGAGCCGGGGATGTATTCTCTTTTCCTGAAGAGTATAAAAATATGCTTTATTATTTTTTCTCTCCTCTCTTTAGCAGGGATATATTTTTCCTGGACAAGGGGAAAAATTTACAGGACAATAGAGTTAAAACTCAAACCGGGAAAAGACCTGTAAGTATATGTACCGGGAAATAAAGCGATATTATCCTGATCTGATAAATGCTGAAGAGAAAGGATTTTCTCGTAAAGATATAAAAGAAAAAGCTGATTCTCTAAGTACCGAGACAGGTAAATAAGTATCCAAAAAATTTTAAATATGCACACCTGTCCCTGTCCGGGCTCTGGAGCAAAAGATATGCCGTCAAAGGAGAAAGTTATAACTTAAATAAATACAAAACTGCATATTCTGTAATAACAGATTTCATTGTAACAGGATCATAGATTTTGCGTAAGAGCCTGGACAGGGACAGGCTTGCAAGATGGATACTAACTTATCTGTTGCCGTACTAAGAGAAAAATTTATAAATCTCTCTCGCATTTCTTCTAAAGATAAAAGTTGACTCCTATTTACATCAGACTCAAGTGAATATTTGTGTAATGAAGGTTCACTTTCAAGTTCTTCCAGACAGGAAAGTTTTACCTCATTTATTTGCCTTTATTGCCTTTTCCATCTGTCTTTTTGTCCAGACCCAGGGTTTTATTTTAGCTTCTGCACATATTCCTTCAGGATTTATTTTAAAGATGCCATGACAGGCACTGCACTCATAATAAACTTCATAAGAAACACCTCCACTTCCTTCGGGGCCGGGTCTGGATGCTACAGGGATCTTAAATTTCCCCATATCAGACTCGAGATAATCTATAATTTCTTTACTCCATCGTCTATCTTCCTCTTCAAGAGCTTTCTTAAGAGCAGGGAGAGATTCTTTTACCTGAAATCTCCCGAGTAATACAGCTGATTTTCCACGAATTACAGGTATCTCAGAACCAAGAAATCTGATTAACTCTTTTGTTGCTCTGGATTTAGTATAATCTCTATATTTTTTTTCTTTCTCAAACTTTTCCAGTAAAAGTAAAGAATTTAGCTGAATTACATTTTTCGACACAGGGATGTTCTCTTTCCCTTTGATTGACCCATGGATAGTCTCCTCTACAATTACATCAATTGCCGGTTTGCCCAGATCTACCATTTTCTGAGCATTACTATCCCAGTTATTTACATCAAATTCTCTCATAAGTACAAAAAAATCATTATAAAGGGTAAAACTTATATTTCTTGCAATCTGCTTTTTAGCTGAGTTTATCCATAGAGGAATGGCAGAGAAGATTAATATTATTAATCCCAGAAAAGCCAGAAGAATAATATTTTTAATATTTCTCTTCCTTTCCGTATGATCTTTCACTATTAAAAATTCAGTGCTGTCAGGAATTATCTCTTCTACCTTTTCAATTATCAGTGGCTTTTCTATAATAGGCATCTCTTTATCTTCCGTCTGTACGGAAGAAATTTTCTCTCCGGCAAATTTCCACTGCCAGTCTATTTCCCAGATCCTTATAGTTCCATCCATACTTCCTGAAAAAACATAACGTCCATTGGAAGAAAATTTAAGATTTGTAATTTCACCTTTATGCTGTTTAAGAACTCTCAGACATTCACTATTCTTTCTACTCCATAATCTCAATGTCCCATCAACTTCTCCTGAGATTATAAAAGATCCCTCAGGAGAAAAAGCCACAGAAGTAACTGCTTTTTCAGAGCCTTCAAGGGTGTCAAGACAATTTCCCTTCCTTAAATCCCAGATTTTTATTTTCTTATCTTTTGATGAAGATAAAGCAAATTTCCCATCAGATGTTATATCGCTATCAGTAACAGGAAGATTATGACCGAAAAAAGTAGCAACACATTTTCCACTTTCACTTTCCCAAATCTTTAATGTATTATCACTACTACCTGACAGAAGTAAACGACCATCCTCTGAAAGAGTAATAGTTTCTATAGAAGAGGCATGACCCCGAAAAGTTCTTATACATTCCCCACTATCTCTATTCCAGATTTTTATAGATGTATCTTTTAGATTACCTCCTGTTGCAATATAAGAAGCATCAGGAAAAAGGGCTATGGTATTAAAATCCATAGTTTCAGGAAAACTTCTCCACTCTTCACTTTTTACATCCCAGAGCTTTAAGATTTTATCTTCACCTGCAAAAAGGATATAATTTCCATCCTTTGAAATTTTAACCCTTGATACATGGTCGGAAAAACTTTTAATCACTTCGTCTTTCATATTTCTGACTGTAATGTCTTTTCCGCCATAAACCAGAAGTCCCTCATGGGATAAGTCAAAAGTCTTTACTCCTTCGGGACAGAAAAAGGTTTTTAAAAGCCATATACTTTTTATATTTTCCCTTATACCATCTTCGCCTGCTCTCTGTATACCTTCCAGGGCACGGGTATCTTTAGTATATCCCGGTAAATCCAGCGCACAACGGTAAATATTATGAGCTTCTTCCCATTTACTTTCCTTTAGATATTTCTCTCCCTCTGAGAGGAGTTTACTAAAATTTTCCGCATCTTTAAAGGATTCTTCTACAGTCCTGGGTTTAACAATTAAATATTCTTTTTTATAAGTGCTTTTATCTAAATTCACTGGAAGAATCATATAAAATAAAGTCCTATCTTTACTTGCGGAAATCAATCTGTCACCACCAGGAGAAAATCTTACATCTGTAACAGGTAATTTATGGGCAAAAATCGTCCTTATACATTCACATGCTTCAATATCCCATACCTTTACTACTCCATCACTGCTTCCTGATACTATAAGGGAGCCGTAAAAATGAACACACTCTACAGAAGAAGTATGTCCTTTAAAGGTCTTTAAAGATTTTCCTGTTAACCTATCCCATAGTATCAATGTGTTATCTTCACTACCTGAGATTATATATTTTCCATCTGAACTGAAACATACAGTCAATACAGAAGAAGTATGGCCTGAAAGTTTCTTTTCTAAAACCTCTTTATCTATATCCCATATAGCTACATTTTTACCTGTCACTGTAGCTATATATTTTCCATCGGGAGAAAATCTGACACAGTAGACGGATACCTTGCCGGGACTAATTCTCTTTAAACATTCGCCGCTATAGTTCCATATATTTACCATACCATCTGTACCGAAAGTTGCGATAAAATTTCCATCTAATGAAAAATCAACACTTCTTACAGCACCTCTATGGTTAAAAACCATTATAAACCCGCCGCTTTGATGGTTCCAGAGTCTTGCCGTATTATCACTGTGGCCAGATAAGATATAATTCTTAAATGGTGATACAGCCAACCCGAAGCACTCAAATTTCATATAAGTTTCATCTTCAAAAATCTTCTTTACACAATTTCCCTCTTCTAAATCCCACATCTCCAGTACACTGTCGGAACTACAGGATATAGCTATATCTTCTGATAAGAAGTCTACTCCGGTGATTTTCCCTCCGGTACCACCCAGTGTTTTACACTCCGGAATATTGAGAATTACCTTTTCAAACTCTCTAAACATAGAATTATGAGGAGATATTTTTACTGCCTCTGTAATTAAAGAAAGAGCTCTTCTATGATCACCCTGTTCAAGTTCGAAGATTGCCTCATAATAATAAGGTAAAGGATTACCAGAATTAGCTTCTCTTATGGTTTTATAACGAAAAAAAATATTTTCATAACTATCCCATTTTTCTTCTGTAAGTAAAAGTAAGAGATTTATACCGGCAGAGATAGAGAGGGGATCGAGTTTAATGGATTCTTCCAGTAAACTTCTGGCTTCTTCTTTCTTTCCAAGATCAAGATAGGAAAGGGCTCTGTTATTTAAATCTTCTGCTTTAAGCTCTGCTTCTCCCGGACACTGTCTTTCATAATTATGTCCCTTTACTTCCCTGTAAATTAATAAAAGAGAAGTCTTTGTTTCTTCAAAAGAGCCATAACGCTTTTCAGGTTCTTTCTCCAGACATTTCAGTATCAGATCTTTTAATTTCACCGGTATATCGCGAAAAGTAGCCGGGTCAGGAGGAGGATGGAGGCGATGCATTATCTGATAGGCAAGAAAAGCAGGCTGAGGGTTATCAGGTCCCTTTACGAAAGGACGCCTGTTGCAGATCATCTCAAATAGCATTACCCCGAAAGAATAAATATCTGACCTTGCGTCGGCTTTTTCTGCCTGTGACCACTGTTCGGGAGGCATATAAGGAGGTGTGCCCATGGCACCTGCTTCTGTAATGGTATGCCACTCCTGAGGAGTTATGGAAGAAGGACAGTCTGTAATTTCTTCTCCGGCCTGTTTTCTTGTTTTTACAAGGCCGAAATCGGTAATTTTCAGTGTCCCATTTTTCATAAGGAGAACATTATCAGGTTTTATATCACGATGGACAAGACCTTTTTTATGGGCATATATCATACCTTCACAGAATTGTATGGCCATATCCAGCAATTCCGGCAAATCCCTCTTTTCCTTTAACCAGTCGGTAAGAGAACCTCCGTCGGCATATTCTATGAATATCCCCGGTATACCCTTCAATTCTCTTACATAAAAAGCAGTGGCTATATTAGGATGTTTACCCAGATCCACCCAGGTCTCTGCTTCTCTTATAAAGCGTCTCTTTTGTTCTCCTGTAGAGAATTCCTGAAGAGGTGTTTTTACAACAAGTTTTATACCCCATTTAAGATGATCTACAAAATAAATAATCCCCATACCGCCTTTTGCAATATCTTCCACACGGTAAAGTTCGTCTATTATCTGTCCTTTATACCAGATAGAGTCGGAAGAAATATGTGAAGAAGAGACCTCTTCTTCTAAAAGAGTCGGACTTTCTTCCTTATCTACAACACTTTCTATTAAGGTCTCACTCTCACTATCCCCGGATTTCTTAATTGAAAAATCTCGAAGGGTTTTATCATTATCCATAAAAATCTCTCCTTATTAACAGGAAAATTCAGGAGAATTCTGCCAGTTATTCCTCTAATTCCCTGGCCACTTTTTTAAGTGCCTCTATGATGGAAATATACTGGAGGCATAATTCTTCACATTTACCACAGACGGTTAAGATAAGTATACATATGACTGTATTTGAACTATTAAGATTCTGAAAGATGTTTATTCAATAAAATCTCATAAAGTCCTTTCTTCGTTAAAAGGAAAGACCTCAAATGTATAGAATAAACTATCCTTAAAGGGATTATCTGTACCAATTTTTATAAGAAATTTTCAGTTTAAAAAAGGAAAATAAAAGTACTTTCTCGAATTTTATAATAAGGATTATTCGTGCGCTTTGTGAAGATGCCCTGTATAAGCGTGGAGAATAATCTAATGTTTTATTACATAAGAATTATAGTAATTTCTATAGTTTTACTTACAGTGGGATGTATAACACCTCTTACATCGAAGAGGTTAATCCCCTGTATAAAGTTCGCCAGGGGAATTCCACAAAATAAAGTATCTTTTCCATCCTGCAATTCTCTTAATTCTGAAAATTCCTGTCTGACTTGTACAGAATATAAAGTAAAGTCAGGAGATACCTTTTATTCTCTCTACTGTACCAAAACTACTAGAATGGTTTCCTATAACGAATTTATAGAACTAAACAATCATATTAAGAATATAAATTCCCTTGAACCAGGTGACTCCCTGTATTTTCCTGTAAAAAAAACTGCTTTGAAATCAGAAAAAAACAATGTTCTTTCTTTTATGGAAAAGGAATATATAAAATTAGATGGAAGCAAATTTCTCCTGTACATAGCAAAAATTAATCCTGCCCAATATAAAGTTCATATGTATTACGGAAAAGGGATAACAATAGAAGATATTAAAAAATCTCAAAAGACAGTAGCTGCAATAAACGGAGGTTTCTTTGCTCCGGGAGAAGATTTCCATCCCATAGGTTTACTTATCTCCAGAGGAAAAAAGATAAATCCCCTGACTGATTACTGGGATAATTCAGGAATATTTTATATCACTACTGATCCGAAAGATCCTTATGGAATATGTAAAAAGGAATGTTTTTACGATACAGATGTGACAGAAGCCCTTCAGTCTTTTCCCATACTTATATGGAACAAAAAACCTTATAAAGAATATAAAGACAGAGAAGAAGCTTCTCGTAGTGCCATAGGACTCGACAGTAAAGGTAATATTCTCCTTATAGCTACAGAAAGTACCATTTCAGGAGGTTTAACCTTGAATGAATTTGCCCGTGCCATATCCACTGCAGAATGGGACTGTGAGAGAGCACTTAACCTTGACGGAGGTTCTTCAACTCAGATGTATATAAAGGGAAAACTATCACTCCATTCCACAGCAGGTCTAATTGGCCATGACAGGGTAAGCAACTTTATAGTGGTACAGAGGGAAAGATGAAACGTGAAACGTGATGTGCTTATCACACATCACGCATCACGCATCACGACTTTACCCGAGTATCTTCTTTGCCGCCTTTACCATATGTTCTGCTGTCAAACCGTATTCCTGATAAATTTTCTTATAAGGTGCGGAAGCGCCGAATCTTTCAATACTGATTACATCTCCCCTGTAGCCTGTATATCTCTCCCATCCCTGGCGGACACCTGCTTCTATAGCAACACATGGAATCCCATCAGGAAGAACTTCTTTTTTATATTCTTCCGGCTCTTTTTCAAAGAGTTCCTGGCAGGGCATACTTACAACCCGTGCCTTTATACCCTCATTAGAAAGTATATTAAAAGCTTCAAGAGCTATATGAGTTTCAGAACCTGTTCCCAGGAGGATAATTTCAGGATTCTCAGAACCGGTTAAAACATATGCTCCTTTAAGAAGCCCCGAGGCACTGTTAAATTTACTCTGATCAAAGGTGGGCACTGGCTGACGGGTCAGTATAAGAGCAGTGGGGCCATGCTGATTATTCAAGGCGGCTTTCCATGCGAAAGCTGCTTCATTACCATCGGCAGGACGTATAACTGTAAGATTCGGAATAGATCTGAGAGCTGCCACATGTTCTACTGCCTGATGGGTGGGACCGTCTTCACCAAGGCCTATACTGTCATGAGTAAAGACATAGATTACCCGGATACCCATTATAGCGGCAAGTCTTATGGCAGGTCGCATATAATCTGAAAATACAAGGAATGTACCCCCATATGGTATTACTCCACCATTAAGGGCCATACCATTCATTATACTTCCCATACCGTGTTCTCTTATTCCAAAGTGCATATTTCTCCCGGTGAAATCTCCCTTTTTAATAGGAGAAAAGCCATCTAAATAGGTATTATTGGAAGGATGAAGATCGGCAGAACCGCCCAGAAGATTGTAAACTTTACCTGCTATAGCATTCAAAACTTTCCCCGAGGAGGCTCTCGTTGCCATAGAAGTTTCAGGTTTAAAGGCAGGAAGATTTTCATCCCATCCTTCCGGTAAAGCGCCACTTATCCACTCTTTAAACTGTAATGCCAGTTCAGGGTACTGAGATGTATATTTTTCAAAGATCTTCTTCCATTCACCTTCGGCTTTTTCACCCTTTTTTAGTGCTTCTCTGTAATGAGCAAGAACATCAGAAGGTATATAAAATCTTTCTTCAGGCCAGGAGAGAGCTTTACGGGTAAGGGCCATTTCTTCATCTCCCAGAGGTTCACCGTGGACTTTGGATTTACCTGATCGGTTGGGGCTTCCGTAACCGATAATAGTATCGGCTATTATAAGAGAGGGCCGTTCTTTCTCTTTTTTAGCTTTCTCTATGGCTTCCACTATCTCTCCGTGGTCATGACCATTAATATGCTGCACAAACCATCCGTAGGCTTCAAAGCGTTTTCCTCTGTCTTCTGTAAAAGTAAGGTCTGTGCTCCCGTCAATTGTTACATAATTATTATCATAGAAATAGATTAACTCATGAAGTCCGAGATGACCTGCAAGAGATGCCGCTTCATGGGTAACTCCCTCCATAAGGTCTCCATCACTTACTATGGCATAAATCTTATAATCTATAAGAGGAAAATCAGGACGATTAAAACGGGAAGCAAGAAAGCGACCTGCTATTGCCATACCGACGCCATTACAGAAACCCTGTCCTAAAGGTCCTGTAGTGGTTTCCACACCTTTTGTAAGATGACTTTCAGGATGGCCCGGAGTTTTACTTCCCCACTGACGAAAATTTTTAAGATCCTCCAGTGTCAGATCATATCCTGTAAGATGTAAAAGACTGTATAATAACATAGAACCATGTCCTGCCGAAAGGATAAATCTGTCTCTATTGGGCCAGTCAGGATGGGCTGGATTATGTTTCAGATATTTAGTCCATAAAATATAAGCTACATCTGCCATACCCATAGGAAGGCCAGGATGGCCGGAATTGGCAGCCTGAATACCATCAATGGCAAGAAAACGAAGGGTATCTACACTTTTTCTGGTAAATTCATCAAGCTTTTCACGGGCAATTTCATCTATCATTTAATTCACTCCTTAATATGTTTAGTTTATAGTTAATTTCATCACAGGAAGGAAAGATTCCTTCATTAAATTTCCATATTATGTTATAATTGACGTGAGGTGAGATATGGCATTAATAATAAAAAAAATAAAAAATTCCATTACTGAATCAGTAAAAAAAATGCTGGAAGAACTTAAATATACTCCGGCAAAAGAAAAAATATTTATAAAACCCAATATTGCCATTCCCACATGGCCAACTTCTCCATATATTACAAACCCTCTGGTAGTGGCAGGTGTAATAGATTACCTTAAAGAAAAGGGATTTACTGATATACTGGTGGGCGATGGACCTGTTCCAATAGATTTCCCTGTAGAAGAGACTTTTTCTGTCTGTGGTTACAGAGAGATATGTAAGGGTGTGAAACTTGTAAATATTGATTTACTATCTAAAAAGAAGATAAATTCTATTTATCTTCCAGAAATAGTCTTTGAAAGGGAATATATAAATGTATCCAAACTTAAAAGCCATTATCAGACAACAGTAAGTTTAGGACTTAAAAATCAGAAGGGACTTCTTTCACCGGAAAATAAAAATTTATTCCACAGAAATCTCCACAGAAACATAGCAGAGCTTGCTTCTGTAATAAGCCCTTCTTTATCTATAATAGACGGTACAAACGGACTGGAGGGAAATGGCCCTGCGGAACTCGGTAAAGAAGTAACAAACTTAAATCTTCTTCTTGGAGGGACTACTTTCCTTGCTCTGGATCAGCTTGCCTGCACCGTTATAGGAGTTGATTATAAAAAGGTTGACCACCTCAGATTTGCAGAAGAAAGGGGATTAAAAGGTTTAGAGAGTGAGATAATAACAGGAGAGAAGGTGGAAAAAGTATTTCATCAGTTTGCTCT
>JAKJGF010000231.1 GCA_022704525.1 Bacillota bacterium
TAAGCAAAGGGAAGGAAGGTCATTCAAAATGAAAGGAAAGATCAAAAACTACTCACTCGTTCACTCACTCACTCACTCTAATTTTTTTCGTCCTTACGAGTTTAACCATATTAAATAGCTGCGGAGGAAATAATGAAGTAACCCCCGGTATTAATACCTCCAGAATTATACCCCCACACCGTCTCCTTCTTTTGTTTCAAATTTGCTTTCTTACATGTTATAATTAACATACTTGAAAGGAGTAATGATTATGTTAGAAAAAGGTCTATATGAAAATATTGATAAATTATCCAATATTGCCAGAGGCTTTATGCAGGCCAGGATTCTTCTGGTTGCCAATGAAATCAATATTTTTTCCGTCATAGGAGAAGAAGGAAGATTTTTAGACGATATAGTTACACACTGCGGGACAGACAGAAGAGCTACAGAGATTTTTCTCAATGCTCTCACCGGTATGGGACTTTTACTAAAGAAAAAAGATTTCTATGAAAATTCGGCATTGACCAGGGAACATTTAATTTACGGGAAGGAATATTATCTGGGTGATTCCCTCAGACATAGTTATAATTTATATGACCGCTGGGCTGACCTTTTAAATGTGGTTAAAACCGGTAAACCTGTAAAAACCGGCGATGAAGTCCGTAAGTCACCTGAAGAAAATAAAAATTTTGTTCTCGGTATGGCAAATATCGGACGTTTTAGTGTGGAAGAACTGCTTTCTGTAATCGATTTGAGTGATAAGAGAAAATTTCTTGATATGGGCGGAGGGCCTGGTACCTATGCCATAGCTTTCTGTAGAAGATATCCTTATTTAAAAGCTACTGTATTCGATCTTCCTAAAGTGACTTCTATAGCCGTAGAGCAGATTTTAAAAGCAGGCTTAAGTGATCGCATAGACACCGTATCAGGGGATTATCTGAAGGATCCCATAGGATCAGCATATGATGTTATTCTCTTATCCAACGTAATACATTCCCTGGGAGAAAAAGATATTTTACTTTTATTTCAAAAAGCCAGGGAGGCTTTATTGCCGGAAGGACAATTCATAGTGAAGGATTTCTTCCCATCAGATGACCGTACAGGGCCGGAATATCCCCTGGTTTTTGCAGTAAATATGCTTATTTCAACAAAAGAGGGAAATACTTATACGGAAGCAGAAGTAACAGACTGGCTTAAAAAAAGCGGGTTTGCCTCTGTGGAAATAAAGAGGGTTACGGCATATACTAAGATTGCTATAGCAGTTAAGAAGTGAGAAGTGAAAGGTGAGAGATTGAAGCAGAGTCTGATGCACTTCAGCTCTGGAGTACCCTTGCTATTGCCCTGGTTGATATTTGATAAAAAGTTAACAATATTTTAACATAAAATTATTTTATTTTATTAACCTATGGAGTATACTTATTCTATAAATAGAGATATCTTTTTATATTGGAGGAGATAAATTATGGCAATTGTAAATACATACCAAAGTAACTGGCAGATAGGCGGAGGAGGAAGAGCTGAATCTCCCTGGAAGGCTTCTCCTAAAGAAGGAACTCCTGTTTTAAAGGATACAGCAGATCAGGTAGTAATATCACAAGAGGGTGAAGAACCAATAGATGAACAGGAATTTCTGACAGCTATGAAAAAACTGCAGGAGTTTAAAAGTGCTGTATGGTTTGAATTTGATAAAAAATCAGTAGATCGGGCTGTAAAGGCTCTGGACAAAGAAACTGATCTTTCTTATGAGCAACTGGAGGAAAAACGTGATAAACTGGTATCATTGAGAAATAGAGGAGATGGACTGCATTATGAGATTGGTTCTGATACAGTAGATACCCTTAAAGAGCAATATCCTGATTTGAATCTGGATACTCTGGGTACATCAGAGTTCCATACGAAAAAAGAGTTGACAGATACACTGGAACATGCCGGTATTGATAGAGAATCTGCAGAATTTATTGTGGGAGAGTTTGCAAGAGAAAAGAAAAGCTCTCAAGCAGGTAATGTTCGGTATTTCATTGATGGAGATAGTCTGGATGCACTAAAGGGAGAATTTTCTGAGTATAAACTGGATATTATAGCAAGAGCCAGTAATATGACGAAAGATGAATTGACTGCTTCATTGAAAAAAGCTGGTTTCAGTAAAGGTGAAATAAAAACAGTAATGGAATGTGCCAGAGAAATTAAAGAAAGTAAAAGCTCTGAAATAGATGAGAAGAAAAAGTATAGTAAGGAAAAACTGGTTGATACTTTGAGCGGCCTGGATTTCTCTATGGAAGAGATGCAGATAATAGCTAATAATACTTCCAGAACAGGCCAGCAACAATTTGCTAAAGCAGGTTTGAAGACTATGAAAAATAGTTTTACTGATGTCAGTAGAGATGGCCTTATAGCAAAGATTCCGAGTGTAGTCAGTCAGGGAGGACAGATTGCTTTAATGATAGCTGCAGGTAGCCTGGTTCCTCCATTACTACCTGCTCTTGGACTTGGTGCACTGGGAATTGCATTAAATATGGTATTTAAAGATGTATCCAAAAAAGTTCAACTTAGAGCACAGGCGAAAGCCCTGTCAGAGATAACAGGAGTGGAACAGAAATATATTGAACATAGTCTTAAACTGGAGCAGAAAGCTGCTGAACAGAATAAACACTTAAATAAATTCATAACTAAAGCCATGCAGGATGAGGGAATGGATAAATGGGTAACTGATATGCTAACAGATGCTGAGAATGAGGAGTGTCTGGCAGCACTTGCTAAAGCTAAAAACCTTCCTGAAAGTTTTGGCCAGATGATAAAGAGAAATATTTTTGGAGCATATCAGCCGGAAGCAGTTCAGGCAAGAGATATATTTGCACAGGTATTGCTCAGGGGACTTCTTTCTAAGGATAAAGATGTAGAGGCTTTTCTTCAGACTCAGCCTGAAAAACGGCAGACAGCGGTAAGAGAGAAGGCTAAAGAGTTTGAAAAGCTGATTCTTGCACAGCAGAAAACAGCTCAGGCCGAGGCAGTTCAGACTCCACAACAGACCCTTAATGAACAGCAACAGCTTGCTGTATTGAATAACTTTACAGCAGAATTCCTTGGCAGTGAAAAGATGAAGGAATATTCAGAGAAGGCTTTTATGGATCAACCTGGCACAGCAGAAGCACTTTACAGTAATGAAACCAGTCAGGAAGTTAAAAATCAACTTGCTTTAATCACTCTTACTAAAGGTCTTCTCACAGATGATGCTGATGTAAAAGCCTTTGTCCAGGTTTTTGCAAGTAAATATCCTGAGTCAGTTACCTTCCTGGATCAAATAGTTACTCAGGTTGCTGCATCCCTGCAACAGGCAGCAACTTCTCAAGAAAGCAGTGGTATAACAACAAATCTTTCCCAGGAGGAACAGAAGGCAACCCTTATGGATTTTACACAGGAATTTTTACAGGATGAATCTCTTAAATCCTTTGCCAGGGATGTAGCTTTTAAGGATCAACCTCAGATTATAGACGCTCTTTATAGTAATGAGGTGCCTCTGGAATCAAAAGTACAGCTAGTCTTAGGTGCTTTTACACTGGGCCTTCTTGCTGGAGATGCCGGTGTAGTGTCATTTAACGATAAAATTACTCCGAAATATACAGGGGAAAAAGAGCAATTCTTGAGTCAGATAATTACCCGACAGGCAGACCTCATACAGCAGCAAAATAATGCTTCTGCCGCCGGCTAATTCATTATATATACAATATTTAGTAGGGGCTTAACGCCCCTATAATTATTTTAGAAGGAATTTTATAGTAGACTGTAGAATTAAAAGTAAAAGTCATTTAAATTTTAAGAAAGGATGTGAAGAGAAATTACTATATACTTATTTGTGTTTGCAGTAGTTCTAATAGCTTTATTTGGTTTTATGGGGATAAAAGTAGTTCCAGAAAAGAACATGGGTGTAATATTTCGTGGTGGAAAGTTCCTGTCATTAAAAAAACCTGGTATGGTTTTTTTAATACCTATTTATGATAGATATTCCATAGTGACTTATGAACCAAAAGATCTGAATATTCCACAGCAAATGATTATAGTTTCAGATAAAGAGAAAGTGTATGTGAGCGGTACCCTGAGCATAAAAATGAAAGAACCTGAAAAAGCTTATCCTTCGGGCAATTATGAAGAAAATCTGGTTGTGACAGCAGGTAATTTATTAAAGGAAGAAGTATCAAAAAGTACTTACAGTAATCTGAAAGCAAGCTGGAAAGAATTCGAAGAAAAGATATTAAAAGGTGTTAAAGAAAAAGGAGATGTTCTTGGTATTGACATAAGAAAGGTAAGAATAATAATTGATCGTTAAGTATGTCAGATAAATCTTCTTCCGAATTTGATATTAAAATATATATTGATAAGGATGGTCAGGTTACTATAACTTCTCTATTTAAAAACCTTCTACCTCTGGTAAAGGAACTTTCAGGAATGTCAGGGAAAACTTTTCAGGAGGATGAAGATGAATATTGCTCATGAGATAGATCTTCTCATAAGAGCACGGTATCCTTTGATAAATATAATAAGTTGTGAAGAAGAGAGAGTTCTTTCCACTATTAAGGATATAGTAAAGGATAGAAAAGCTTTATTTTCCTGGACTATGGGAGAAGGGTTGGAGATTATTTGTTCAAAAGGTATCTATCCTGATCTAGAAGCCCAGGATCCTCTTATGGTTCTTGACCGTATAGAAAAATTTGCAGGAGAGGCTATCTTTGTTCTGAGGGATTTTCATCTTTTCTGGAAAGATAACAGGGTTCTTGTTAAACTAAAATCTCTCTGTTCCTGTCTAAAGAAAAGTACAAAGAATATAATCCTTATTACACCCTCATCTATTATTCCGCCTGAATTAAAGGATCATATAACTGTAATTAATTTTCCTCTTCCAGATTATAATGAAATGGAAAGAATTTTAGAGGATATTATAGATAAAACCTCTATAAAAGTTAACCTCTCAGAAGGTGTTAAAGAGAGGATTATTAAATCTGCCCTCGGACTTACAGGTAATCAGTCTGAAAGAGTATTTTTTAAGTGTATTACTATAAATGCTAATATAGATGAGCGTTCTATTGATCAGATATTATATGAAAAAAAACAGATGATCTCAGAAACTCCTGCACTGGAGTTTTTCCCTGTAACAGAAAATATAGGGAGTGTGGGAGGACTTGAAGAACTGAAAGGATGGATAAAAAAAAGAGAGAAAGCCTTTAGCCTTGAAGCCAGAGACTATGGATTACCCACACCTAAAGGGATATTAATGGTAGGTGTACCGGGAACCGGTAAAAGTCTTGTAGCAAAAGCGATAGCCGGGTTGTGGAAAATGCCTCTGTTAAGACTGGATATAGGGGCTATATTTGCAGGGCTTGTAGGGCAGTCTGAAGAAAATATAAGAAATGCTATAGCTATTTCAGAAACCATAGCTCCCTGTATACTGTGGATAGATGAGATTGAGAAGGGGCTTTTCGGCCAACAACGTTCTTTCGGAGACAGTGGTGTTACAGCAAGAGTGTCGGCTACACTTCTGACCTGGCTCCAGGAAAAGACAAAACCTGTATTTGTTGTGGCTACAGCAAATGATATAAAAGGTTTTGCACTGGAAGAACTTCGTATGGGACGATTTGATTCAATATTTTTTCTTGATCTTCCAAGTGAAAAAGAAAGAAGTGAGATTTTTAAAGTACATCTTGAGAAAAGACGACCTGTTATAAGACATTATGATATAAATCATCTGTCGGCAATTACAGAAGGATATACAGGTGCTGAGATAGAACAGATAATAATAGAAAGTATGCATAATGCCTTTAATGAAGATGGGAGAGATTTTACTACAGGAGATATAGAGGATACAATACATACTATTATTCCTTCTTCTGAAATGATGAAAGAGAAGATAGATGAATTAAAAAACTGGGTTTCTGAACACAGAATTCGTTCTGCTTCACGAATAGCCAAGAAAAAGCCACTTCTTTTTGATAAAACATATATAAAATTAGAACCCTATAGAGACGTGAGACATGAGACGTGAGATCAGTAATACATGTGCAGGAGCAGAACAATGTTCTGCCCTCCGTAAAAATTGAAAAGAGTGAGAGATAGTAAAGATTTATGAAGTTTTTTGTAGATCTTCTGGATAAGATATTCCATAGGACTGAATTTTTGGAATTAAAGTCTGAAGTGCTTGATCTCAGAAGAAAATTGAGAGAATTAGAAATAAAATTAGAAGAAAAAGAATCTTTAGTGGAGAAACTTAAGAAAGAATATGAACAATTGAAGAATACTTCTAAAGAAGAAGCTACTATAGCAAAAAAGGAAGAAATTACTGACATAGTTACGGAATTAGCAATACATATGGCACAGTTAAATACTATGAAAAAACTACAAGAAGATGGTAAAGAGGTAAGAATAAAAGATATTTTGAGACTCTTTAAACAGATAGAAAAGATTTTTGAAAGAAAAGGTCTTATCCAGATTGGAGAGGCAGGTAAAAAAGTCTCTTATGACAGCACCTTGCATCAACCTTCAGATAATATATCTCTCTGTGAAAAACAGGAAGTTATTGTAAGGTTTTGTGGATATATGGTGAATGATAAATTAATTAAGAGAGCCATTGTAAGTATAGAGGAGTGACCTATATGTTTAAATTTTTAGTTTTTTTAATTGTATTATTAATTCCATTAAAGGCACTGGGGGAGGAAGACATATCTATGCCAAAGCTATGGTGGACTTTTTCTACTAAGTCATCCATAACTTCTTCCCCTGTTATTGCTGATATGGATGGTGATGGTAAACTTGAAGTTATTGTGACTTCAGAGGATAATTGTGTCTATCTACTCAGAGCTTCCACTGGTGCAGTGGTCTGGCAGTTTTCTGCCTGTGGCCCCATACAGGGAACACCTGTAGTAGGTGATCTAGACGGAGATAAAGAACTTGATCTTATAATAGGCTGTCAGAATGATTATATTTATGCCCTTAAAGGGAAAGATGGAAAGATTATATGGAAGTATAAATGTGGTGGAAATATAGTATCTTCTCCTTCAATGGGAGATGTGGATTTTGATGGGGATTTAGATGTTATAATTGCTTCAGGAGATAATTATTTAACTGCTTTTGATGGAAGAACCGGGGATTTGCTCTGGAGGTATGAAACAGGTGGAGAGATAAGTGGAGCTCCTGCTCTGGGAGATATAGATTTTGATGGTAAACCGGATGTGGTAGTAGGTACAAGGGACCATCACGTTTATGCCTTTAATGCAAGAGATGGAAAATTGACATGGTGTATAAATGTGGGTCATGAGATTATATCTTCTCCTGCTATGCTGGATTTAAATAGAGACGGTATGAGTTCTGTCGCACGACGGGCTATCATCGCAAGTCGGCGATCAGGCTCTTGAGGCATGCGCCGCGGCCGGCCAAGAAGCGCCGGGGAAGGCCGCGCAAGTATGGCCTGGAGCTCACTCAGGCCCTGCAGATAGCTTGGGAGGCCACGGACTGCATCTGCT
>JAKJGF010000028.1 GCA_022704525.1 Bacillota bacterium
CAATGAAATCTGTTATTACAGAATATACAGTTTTGTATTTATTTAAGTTATAACTTTCTCCTTTGACGGCATATCTTTTGCTCCAGAGCCCGAACAGGGACAGGTGTATATATTTTTTTGATACTTTTTTACCTGTTGCGGTACTGAGTAGCTTCAAGACTGAATTCAATATACTTGATAGCGAAATGGTATGAGCATAAGCATTTAATAAAATTTTTTCTTCCGTAACGCGCTACTCGTCACGAGTATTAATATTTAGATATTTATGCTCACCTCAATAGTGATTACACAATCTCTTATAAAGAATTCTCAACAACAGAAAAGAATTCCTTCTTTTTAAGTTAAAATGACAGAACCATAGGGTTGCATATTTAATTTTAGAAATCCTTTTTCAATCTGGTAATTCACTCCTGAGAAGAACTCTTTATACTCTCCTTTTATTTTTCCTACATGCCATACAGGAAGTTCTATTATTTTTTCTCCAGAGTTATTATTTAAAATTACAAAGACAACCCTGTCTTTTAGAATCCTTGCAAAGGAAAAGATCTCATCTTCATCATAGAGTATTTTAAATCCGCCTTTTTTTATCACAGAAAAGGTTTTACGAAATTTTATAAGTTTTCTGTAAAGTTCCATTATGTCATGATTCCACAATTTCTCATTCCATTCCATACATTTACGAAATTCATGTTCCTCTAGACCTGTCGTACCTGTTTCATCACCGTAATATATACAGGGTAAACCGGGATATGTAAAGAGTAAGACCAGACCCATTTTGAGTTTTACAAAACTTTCTCCCACAAGGGAATAAAACCGCGGTAAATCGTGACAGTCCAGGAGATTAAACATAGACAGCATAATATCAAAAGGTATGAGTGAATAAAAATCCTGAAGGTTTTGAGATAGATCTTGAGAACTAAATTGTATATCTCTGAAGCCTTTTTTAAATCTTTCTTTTTTTGTAATCCATCTCAGTACAGGAAAGAGAAAGCCCTGATAATTCATTACAGAATCCAGCATATCACCCTGAAGAAGCACCGTGGGATCAAAGAAATGTTCTCCCATAATAAAAGAGTCTTTTTTCATTTCTTTACACCATTTTCTCATCTCCCGGTAGACTTCTGAAAACTCCTGATAATCATCCTGGCGGGCAATCATATTGGCTACATCAATCCGCCATCCGTCTATATTATAGGGAGGATTCATCCAGAAATTCATTATGGAATCAGAGGATTTATATATTTCCTTTCTCAGGTTCTCCGATTTATAATTAAGCTTTGGAAGGGTCTTTACACCCATCCAGGAATGATAATCATCAGGTTTTTTATAGAAAGTAAAATACTCTCTGAAGGGAGAATTAAGATTTTTATAAGCTCCAATATGATCAGGATAAAAACCTGATTTATTAAACCAGTAATGAGCTATTCCCGTGTGGTTAAATACTCCATCAAGTATTATCCTTATACCGTTCTTATGAAGGGTTGAAACAAGATCAGCAAATTCTTTATTTGTTCCCATATGAGGATCAATAAGCCTGTAATCCTGTGTATCATATTTATGATTCGATGGAGACAGAAAAATGGGATTAAGATAGAGAGCATTGATTCCGAGTTTTTTAAGATAGGGAATTTTCTTTTTTATACCTTCAAGATCTCCTCCGAAAAAATCTAAATGCCCTCTTTTTTGATAGATGGAAGGCATTTCTCCCCAATTACATGCTTCTGTAGTTTTACCTTCATAGGTATATTCACCGGTTTTTACATTTGTAGAAGAATTTCCATCACAGAATCTATCAGGAAATATCTGATAAAAAATAGAATTCTTAAGCCAAAAAGGAGGTTTAAAATCTCTCAGGTATTTAAAATCCATAGTGTCAGGGGGAGTAGCCCTGGATAATCCTCTCCGGGAAAACCAGAAGCTATCCTTTTTTGTAAAAATAAGAAATCTATAATTAATAGAATTACTTTTTACATCAATATTACCTTTATAAACCTCAAAAAACTCATTCTTTTTGTTTTTCTTCATCGGGGTAAGATACTGCTCGCCATCAGGGGAAGTTCTGATATAGACTTCTTTTATATCGTTATTTTTATAAACAAAAAGCTCTGGATTGAGTTTATTTTTAGCATATATCTGGGCTGTTTCGTCATTATAAAGGGTTTTTTTCCAGTCCCATTTATCTATATATGTCATCTTTTTTCGCATCCTTTATACCCTGGTACGGAAACAGATAAGCTGGTATCCATATGGATAGCCTGTCCCTGTGCGGCCTCTTACGCAAAATCTATGATCCTGTTACAGCAAAATCTGTTATTATAGAATATACAGTTTTATATTTATTTAAGTTATAACTTTCTCCTTTGACGGCATATCTTTTGCTCCAGAGCCCGCTCAGAGACAGGTGTATATGTTTATACTTTTTTGCCTGGAGCGGTAATTAGACCTATCAGGAAAAGTCAGATTTATATATTTTAACCTCCTCTTGGCCATTTAAAGCCCTCTCCAGAGCACTCCTTAAAGCTTGCATTTCATCACCACCGGGAAAAACAAAGACAGGAGCAATCCAGGATACCCTCTGTTTAATTTTACCTACTATCACATCGGAATAAGCAAGTCCTCCCGTTAAGACAATAGCATCGAGCCTACCGTTGAATATTGCAGTAAGACTGCATATGTCTTTTGAAATTTGATATGCCATACCTTCTATCAATGATTTTACTTTATCAGGAGTAACATCAGGTTTGATACTTTTTCTTTCTTCCTCTGAAATTGTATCTAAATAAGCAAATTTTTCCAGAAGTTTCATATCTGAAGTTCCTGTATAGGCTACCATTCCACCCTTCCCTTTAAGCATCAATTTTATATCTGACAAACTATATTTATCTGAGAAACAGAGTTTTACAAGACCTCCTGAAGGAACTGAACCTGCTCTTTGCGGTGAAAAAGGGCCTTCTCCATCCAGTGCATTATTAACATCTACCACTTTACCCAGAAGATGTGCCCCTATTGAAATTCCGCCACCCATATGGGCAATAATCAGACGTAAATCTTTATATTCTTTATTCAAATGTTGTTCAATAAGATGGCCCACTCTTTTCTGATTAAGGCAATGAAATATAGAAATTCTCGGGTTTTCCGGCATACCGGAATAACGTGTAAAATCAAGCATTTCATCTACAGTAACTGGATTTGCTATATAGGACTTTATACCGAGTTCTTGCGCTATGGAATCTGCCAGAAGAGCCCCTAAATTAGAAGCATGACTTCCATATTTTTCATTTTTTAAATCGTCTTTCAAATCTTCATTGACTTCATATACTCCGCTTACCAGAGGTTTTAAGAGCCCCCCCCGGCCTATTACAGCAGTTATCTTTTTTATGTCAACTCCCTGAATATTTAATTCATTTAAAACAAAATCTCTACGAAACTGAAACTGTTCAGTAATCTTTTTCCCTTCATAGGGTTCCAGTAGTTTTGCATCATATCTCACAATTTTATGAAATATCTGAGAGTCTCCTTCAAAATAGGCAACTTCATCTGAAGTAGAACCGGGATTAATAACAAGAATTTGATATTTTTCCATAGAATCACCTGCTTATTTTTAAGATAATAAGATTAATATAAACTATGGAAGGGTAATTGTAAATATATATTTTTATATTTTAACTCTGAAGCACTTCTGAAAGAAATAAATCAAACTTACTTCTCACGCCAGATAAATTTTCCTGTTTTATCTATAAAGCCATATTTATAAACATTTTTAGTATCCTTAAAAGCTACATAGGCAATACCTTCTGTAAATCCGCGAGTAAAACCAAACTGTGGCTTAATTATTACTTTTCCGATTTTATCTATAAACCCTATCTTATCTCCTATTCGCACTGCAGCTAATCCGTCTGAAAAACCCCATGTCGCAAACCCCAACCCATCAAACTGGTATCTTATTACGAGCTGTCCGGTTTTATCTATAAAACCATATTTCTTTTGCATCGCGACTGCTGCCAGACCTTCTGTAAAGATATTGGCATAGTCAAACTGTGGTTTAATTACAATATTGCCAGTTTTATCTATGTAGCCATATTTATCCTTCATTTTCACTGCTGCCAGACCTTCTGAAAACTCACTGGCTTCATCAAACTGAGGTTGAATTACGGTCTGTCCCATTTTATTTATATAGCCAAACTTTGTAAAGATCAAACCCATCTTTACAGGAAGCAGTCCTTCTGAAAAATAGTGGACCTCTGGATATGGAAACGTAAATTGCGGCTTAATAACAAACTGTCCCGATTTATCTATATAGCCAAATTTATTTTTTACTTTTACAGGAGCCAGTCCCTCTTGAAAAGGATATGCTTCTTCAAACTGTGGCTTAATAACAAAATTATCTGATTTATCTATATAACCCCAGAGATTACCTGTTTGTACACATTCCAGTCCTTCTTTAAAACATCCTGTAAAAAAGTTTATGTTTACGCTATTATACTTTGGACTAATTACAATTTTCCCTGTTCTATCTATATAGCCATATTTGTTATTAAGTTTTATTGCAGCCCGATCTCCCATAAACTTTCTTTGTACACTTGAAACTATCACTTCAAATTGTGGTTTAATTACAATATGGCCCTTTTTATCTATGCAACCGCATTTATTTCCCTCGTTTATTATAAACAGAGGGTTCTCTTCTGAATTAACAGGATTTGTTACAATTAGACACAACCATAAGAATAGTAAAATATAAATTGATAATTTCATAAAAACCCTTTCTACTACGTAAGGTATCAGACAAGTTAGTATCCATCTCACAGGTCTGTCCCTGTCCGGACTCTTACGCAAAATCTATGATTCTGTTGCAATGAAATCTGTTATTACAGAATATACAGTTTTGTATTTATTTAAGTTATAACTTTCTCCTTTGACGGCATATCTTTTACTTCAGAGCCCGGACAGGTGTATATGTTTTTTGGATACTTTTTTACCTGTTGCGGTACTTAGTAATAGTTTAACATATAAGTTATCAAAAATATAGGGTATTTCATATTTTATTAAAATTCAAATAACTCGTAATGGGTAAAGCTTTCTGAATTAACTTACCCATTACGCTTTATCCATTACGAGCTTCTTAATCAGAGATTACTATAAGACTAACTAAGATTTAAAAAGAATTTCAGAGATCTTTTCAGAAAAAACAGGTATAAAATAAAATAATAGAGAATACTAAGTAAATAAAATTTTAGAGGAGTGATAATCTTATGAATAAAAGGTTATTTTTATGTTTGTTTGGGGTAATTTTAATTTTATTCCCTTTATTTTCTTCAATCCTCTTTGCCCAGGAAGATAAAGAACAGGCTCTCACTGATGCAAGGCAGATAAAAGAGCTTCATAAAAAATACTATGAAAGGTTTAAGGGTATTTATGGACATAATGTGGTGTATCAATATGATCTACAACAGGCTCAGGAAGCACTTGATAAGATAGAATCTCTTGAGCGTGAAGTAATTCCTGTACTTCAGCCTGTAATTGCATCATTTGCCGCAAAATATGGGCACGATACTATGACTATTGATAATATATACTATGGCATGGGACTTGGTAAAACAGAAGAAGTGGATTTTTTATCATCAAATTTCAGAGATCTTTATCAAAGTCTTGAAAATGTTCCTAAAACCAGAAAAGTCACATCCGAATATCTCTGCACCTGGGCAGAAGGCGTGATCCGGCATGTTAATGAAGGCTTTTATCCTGAAGCTGATCGCATAATGAGGATGAACGAAGCAAAATCTTTTCTTGATTTTGCCTGCAAATTTGATCCGAATAATTCAAAGGCCAACACATTGCTTGCTTCTATCGATCAGAAAATAGCGGAAGTAGGAGAAAAAATTATAAAGAATATAGACTCAAAAAAATGGGCAGGCCATATATCTGATTTTGCCGGTCCCGGGCAAGTTAAAGACCTTGCAGCTCAAGCTCTGGAATACTTTAAAAATGACTGTAACTGGGGTAAAAATCCGAAGCAAAAGACTGAAATAGTAGCAGTTGCTATAAGAGGACAGTGGAAAATAGCAGAAACAAATATACTGGGTCAGGTAATTCAGTGGAGACTCCCTGTACATCTGGCAATAACAAATGATAAGTTGAAAAAGGAAAATATAGCCCAGGTCTTTGAACTGAGTATTCTTGCACAGGTTGGTCCCCCGGGTTCAGCACTCAAAGCTCCTCCCTTTGACGGATTCTGGGTTGGTAATAACTGGATGATGAGACTTGATAAGATAAAAAAATAGGTTCTATGTTCAGCTAATAGAAATAGTTCTGAGGAAACTTTTGTGTCTCCTAAAATACCCTCCTGGAGAGATTCTGGAGAATTTAAGCAAATATTATATATTTTCCCCGTATCTTCTTCCTTTCAGCAGGATAGAAGTCCTGTACCTTTTATAGAAAAATTTAACAAAAAAGGTATAAATATTCGGATTCTTGCAAAAATAGAAAAAGGAAGAAAAAATTTTGCTTTTTTAATTCTCACAGGCGGTTGTGAACAGGAGGTAATCAATCAATTAAAAAACACTGAAGGTACTATTTTACTCCTCTGCCACAGAGAAGACAATTCTTTTCCTGCAGGCCTTGAGATACTTGCCAGGATTCAACAGATGAATAGAAGAGGGAAAATTATCCTTCTGAATGAGAAAGAAGAAGATTTTCTGGAATTAAAGAATATGATAAGAATAATGAAGACCGAGGAGGAAATGAAAAGAGTAAAAATAGGTTTGATTGGACATCCTTCTCACTGGCTTGTGGCAGGTACTGTTAAATATGAAGTCGTGACTGCATGTTGGGGGCCGAAGATTATTCAGATATCCCTTGCTGAACTTTTAGATGAAATTTACAAGACTACAGACTCGGATTCAAAAAAATATGCAGAAGAATTTATAGAAAAAAGCAGTAAATCTGTTGAACCTCATAAAGATGCAATTCTTAAATCGGCAGGGGTCTACAGGGGTATAAGAAACATTATAGAAAGGTATAACCTTCATGCCCTTACATTGCAATGTTTTGAACTTATAAAAGAATTAAAAACCACAGGATGTTTTGCCCTGTCCCTTCTTACAGACGAAGGAATTATTTCTGGTTGTGAAGGAGATATACCTTCTATTCTAACAATGTTCTGGATGTACTGTCTTACAGGAGAACTTCCTTTTATGGCAAACCCTCAGGATATAGATATTAAAGAAAACACTATCTCTCTTGCTCACTGTACAGTGCCCAGGAAACTTTTGAAAAGCTACACTATACGTTCTCATTTTGAATCCTCTCTGGGTGTTGCCATAGAGGGCAAAATGGAAAAGGGAGAAATAACACTTGCCAGAATTGGAGGGAAAGATTTGAGAAAACTTTTTGTTACCGGAGGAAAAATTCTTAAACCCGAGTATTTTGAACATAGATGCCGAACACAGATAAAGGTTAAACTCGAACATAATGTAGATTATTTTCTAAAAAATCCCCTCGGAAATCATCATGTCCTGGTCCGAGGACATTGGGCTTCATTACTGGAGGAATATGTGAGATATTCTGGTATTGTGAAAGGGGAAAAAATAAATGAGTAATGACTTAAATACTGCTCTTGAAGATTTTTGTAATTCAATTTCTGACTTCATAGAGTTTTATTCAAATGAACCGAAATTTATCAGACGGAATGGCCGTCTTGAATTTCTTGATATAAGTTTGCCATATATGAAGAAAGAAGCAAAAGAACTGGATACATATAAAAGATTATATGCTATTCTTTCAGAGGACAGTATATTGAAAAATGCTGAAAGGAAAATTGGAGCGTGGGGAAGTCCTGAAACTATCATAGAAGAGATGATTAAAAGGTCTGTGAGAGTTCTTGAAAACAGGGTAAAAGTTAAACCCAACATGGCCAGAAGCTATCTGGAAAAATTCAAAAAACTTCTTTTATTAAAAGAAATGAATTATACAATCTTCAGGCGTATAATTGGTCTTGAAATTATTCCTCCCAGGATTGAACTGGATAAGGAAACAGTCCTGGTTCAGCTCAGCGAAAAGGAACTTAATGAACGAATGCCATGTCTTTCAATGCTGGAGATAGGAATGCCCTATCTGGATCTTACTCAACATCCGGTAGAACTGCGATGCGTTGTTACACAGCCTGTTAAAGATGTTGATCTTGAGTTTCTTTACCCATCAGATGAGACAAAATCTAAACTTTTAGAGAGATGTGAAATTGTTCTTACTACTCTGCTTCTTACGAAAACAGGTATGCTTGAATTAGGGCCGTACTCATTCAAACTCTTATTAGAAGAAGATCTATTTGAACAGTTTACTATGAATAAGCAGTTTGTCTTGCCAGTATATCCGAGTAAAATTATCATAGATAAAGAGGATGTAGAATTACTTAAATCTTCATACATAGCTGCCACAAAGATTTGTCAAGAGGCGAGTGTTATTCATTATGCCCTGAAGCGTTTTATACTAGGTTCTAAAAGAGTAAATCCTGAAGACAAACTGATAGATTATGTCATAGCATGGGAATCTCTCCTTCTTACAGTTGATGGTAAACAGGTAAAGGGTGAACTGAGTTATCGCTTCGGTCTTAATGGTTCCTCTCTTCTTCACTGGATACCGGACGGATTATCAAGGGAAGATGCCTTTATTCTTATGAGAGCGGCCTATGAATGTCGTTCTATAATAGTCCATCGCGGTGGTAATCAGAAAGAACTTAAAAAAACTCTTTCTAAAGTGCAGGTGGCTACAGTGGAGGAACTGTCAGATTTACTGGGGAAATACCTGAGAAAAACAATTCTCTGGATGGCCAATATAGAGGAAAATAAACGTCCTTATAAAGAACGGGGAGGATGGGAAAAACTTCTCTGGAGTAACCCGGCTTAAAAAATAAACTATTCCCAATAGCTTGAAAAATAAACTAAAAAATGAGATAATAGATTTGTAAAATCATTTATAGTTAGTTTCATAACAATCCTTAATTAAGAAACTCGTAATGTGTTATGGGTGATGCATGAAGATTAACCTGTTACGTATTATGCATTATGGATTACGAATTTTAAATTTTAATAAGTTATGAAATACACTATAAACTTATTTGAGGAAGTATCAAAATGTATAAGAAAGTTTTATTCTTCAATTTACTTTTGATAATTTTTTCTATCAATTTATTACCTGCCTTTGCCGAAACTGACTGGGAATGGAGTATGATAGGAATAAGGTTATATAGTCGTGGACAGTATGATGATGCTCTTTACTGTTATAATTGTGCCCTCAACATTAATCCTCAAAATGATGTTGTATGGATTAATAAGGGAGATGTTCTGTTATCTCTGGGAAGTTATATTGAAGCTATTGAATGTTATGATAAGGCATTCTTGATTAATTCTAAATCTACCCTGGCTCTGAATAAAAAAGCCCATGCCCTGATGAAAATGGAAGAATATAAAGAAGCTATCCGGTGTCTTGATAACTCCCTGGAGATTGAACCTCATAATGCAATTACCTGGTATACAAAAGGTAATCTTTTATATAAAATTAAAAGTTACAAAAGATCTGTAGTATGCTATACTAATGCCGTAAATATTGACCCTTCCCTGACAAAAGCCTGGTATAATAAGGGCTCTGCTTTATATGTTCTAAAAAGATATGCTGAAGCCATTGATTGTTACAATAAAGCACTTGAACTTGATCCATCCAATACTTATGCAATTTATTTCAGAACCATATCTTTAAGAGAATGGAACAAGGAAATAATCTGTGTGGCAGCCGATAAGTGAAACATAAGCCTGATATGATTTATTTCTACATGATTTTATTTGAAAATTTTCTTATTCATTGCTTTATTCCCTCATTTTTTGCTAAAATACATTTATATTATTCTACATGATTTTCTATTACATATGAGGTTAACCATGGAAAAACAAAAATTCCGTATAGGTATTGATGTGGGAGGAACTTTTACTCATGCCGTGGCTCTTGATAATGAAACATATGAACTTACAGGTAAGGTAAAAGTCCATACGACACACAGATCAAAAAAAGGTGTGGCAGAAGGTATAGTAGATGCTTTGAAAAAGCTTATGGAAGAGCTGAAAATAGACCCCTCTTCTGTAAATTTTATAGCTCACAGTACAACACAGGCTACCAACGCTCTCCTGGAAGGAGATGTATCTCCTGTAGGGATAATCGGTATGGGAAAGGGTTTTGAAAAATTGAAAGCCCGTCAGGAAACAGATATGGGAGTCCTTGAGATTGCCGAAGGGAAGTATCTTGATACCCTTTCATATTTTCTTGATACTACCTTTGGACTTGAAGAGGATATAGTAGAGAAGATACTGGATAGTTTTGAACGTCAGGGTATAAAGGTAATTGTAGCAGTTGAGGCTTTTTCCGTAGATGAACCGGAAAATGAAATTAAAGTAATAGAAATTGCTAAAAAAAGAGGTTTCCTTGCCACAGCTACCCATGAATTATCTCAGCTCTATGGTCTTAAAATAAGAACCCGTACGGCTGTTATAAATGCCAGTATACTCCGGAAAATGCTGGATACAATACTTATGACAGAAAACAGCGTAAGAGAAGCAGGTATTACTGTTCCTCTTATGATTATGAGAAGTGATGGCGGAGTAATGTCTGTAGAGGAGGTTAAAAAGCGTCCTATACTGACAATACTTTCAGGCCCTGCAGCAGGAGTGGCCGCTGCTCTTATGTACGAGAGAGTTACAGATGGAATATTTCTGGATGTAGGCGGAACAAGCACAGATATAAGCGTTATAAAACAGGGAGAAGCCAGAATTCAGACAGCAGAACTCGGAGGGCACAGGCTTTATCTTAAAACACTCGATATTTCAACACTGGGAATAGCAGGAGGATCAATGGTACGGTATTCTGGAGGAAAAATTATAGATGTAGGCCCAAGGAGTGCCCATATAGCAGGCCTTCCTTACAGTGCCTTTGAGAAAATAATTTCTTCCCCCTCGGAAATTACTGCTATAAGCCCTATGAAAATGGATCCTCCCGATTATCTGGCCCTTAATCTGAAGGAAAAGAAACTGGCCCTTACTCCTACATGTGCCTCTAATATACTCGGTCTTATACCAACAGGTGATTCCGCAGAAGGTCACAGGGAAAGCCTTGAAAAAATCTTTGATTTTCTTTCCAGGGAATTTAATATTGATAAAATCAGATTGGCACAGAAAATCATGGACATAGTTTCAGAGAAAGTTATAGTGAAACTCTCAGAACTTATAAAGATTAATAAGATCCCTGAAAAATTTATAACCCTTATAGGAGGAGGCGGAGGAGGTTCTGCTCTTGTTCCATATGTGGCAAAAAAGATGGGCCTTAAATGGAGAATAGCAAAAAATAATGATGTCATATCTGCTATAGGTGTGGCACTTGCTATGGTAAGAGAGGTTGTGGAAAAAAGTGTAATTGATCCTTCTGAACAGGATATAATAAAACTCAGAAGAGAAGCTGAAAGTATGGCTATTTCTTCGGGAGCTCTGGAAGGAACTATAAGTGTTCAGATAGAAATAGATAAACAGAGAAATATAATAAGGGCTATTGCTTCCGGTAGCACTGAATTGAAGGAAAAAGATAGAAAACTTTCCGATTTAAATGATGACCTGTTGCTTGAAGAAGCCGCTCTTTCTATGGAGGTAAATAAAGAACAGGTTGAATTACTGGGTTCCACTTCTTATCTTTCCATATTTGCCTGTCATCTGGTAGAAAAGAACTTATTTGGTTTATTCAAAAAAGAACGTTCTGAAATAAGAGTACTGGATAGACAGGGAATTATCAGGTTACAGATAATGGATGGATATGCTGTAAAGAGTAAGGTGAAATCTTCCCTGGAAGATATGAAGAAACTTATTATTAAGAATATATCTTACGGAGATGGCGGTTCTATAATACCACCTCTGTATTTTCTTTTCGGGAGCCGTATAATCAATCTGGCCACACTTCAGTCTATGGAACAGATTCTTTCACTATCCCGTATGGAAATAGAAGGTCTCCCCGGTGAAGAAGATGTAGTTATATTAGGAGAAAAAGTATGAGGAGCTTGGTTATGAAAAAAGTTATAGGATATTTACCTCTGGATGACAGGCCATGTAATTATTGCTGGGCACAGAAATTTCTTAGGAATACATCTTTTAAATTGCTTATGCCTCCAAGGGATATTATGGGGCGATTTAAGATACCTGCAGAAAGAGAAAAAATTTATCTCTGGCTTAAGAATAATGTAACCTCTATGGATGCTATTATAATGTCTATGGATCTTATAGCTTACGGAGGACTTGTGGCTTCAAGACGTCTGGATGAATCACTTGCAGAGGTAAGAGAAAGAATAAAATTTATAGAAGAGTTAAAAATGTTAAAACCGGATCTTACAGTATATGCTTTTTCAATTCTTATGCGTATATCCATAACGGTTGATTCTCCTGAAAGTCAGAAGTACTGGAAACATATTTTTGAATACTCAAAACTTTATTATCAAATAGAATATTTAAAACAGCTGGAACTAAAGGACAGGATAAAAGAAATTGAAAGTGAAATTCCACAGGATTTACTTCAGACTTATCTTGATACAAGGAAAAGAAATTTTACTCTGAATAAGGAATATTTGGGTTTTCTGGAGAAAAATCAGATTGATTTTCTGGTTTATGCCCAGGAAGATGCAGCAGAATACGGATTTCATAGAGAAGAACAGGCAGCACTCAGAAAACTTATAAGGAAAAAAGAATTGCTGGAAAAAGTTGAACTCATTACAGGTACAGATGAAATAGGAACATTACTTTTAGCCAGATATATAAATGTTGTTTCCGGTTATACTCCCAGAATATTCGTGGATTACACCTTCGATAAAGGAAAATTTTTTATAGCTCCCTACGAAGATTGCTGTCTTAATATAAGTATTGAGGAACATATAAGACTTTTAGGTGGGATTCAGGGAGCGGAAGCAGACAATGCAGATATAATTTTACTCTGTCATAACAGTGAGCAAAAGGCAATGGATTTATTTACTTCTTATCCAGTAGTATTTGATGATACGGCAGCAAAGGTTTTTTTAAAAAAGTTTAAAAAATATTTAAAAATAAAAAAAATTATTGCTGTGGCAGATGTTTTTTATACAAATGGAGGAGATCCTGCTCTTATAGAACTGTTGAGTTCAAAAAAATATTTAAAGTTTATTTCTTCCTATACAGGCCTTAATACTACAAGTAATTCCATAGGACTCACCCTTGGCCAGGCAAGTCTTATTCTTACTCTTAAACATGACAGAAAACATATAGAGGAACTTCTTCTGGAAAGAATACTTGATGACTGTTATTATCAGACTCTTATAAGACCAGAAATTAGTAAGAAAATAATCTCTCATGGATTAAGCCCTCTTAATCTCCTTGAGAAAAGCAGAGAATATGAGGAAGAAATAGAAAATAAGTTAATGGAATATCTTGAAAAATTGTGTTTATATGAGAAAACTTCTTTAAAACATTTCTCTGCCATCCTCCCCTGGAATAGGACCTTTGAGGTGGAGATAGATATGAATATAGATAGTGAATGAGAAGTAATTTCTTTAAAGAAAGGTTGGTAATTTTATGATAGATAAAAAAGCAAAAAAATTTCTAAAAGAACTCTTAAAAAAACCAGGTCTTCCCGGTTATGAACTTCCTGCTCAGAATACCTGGAGGAATTATGTGAAAAACTATTCAGATGATGTTATAAGTGATTATTATTATAATGCTATTGCTTCATTAAATCCCGGGGGACATCCAAAGATTATGCTTATAGCTCATATAGATCAGATAGGCCTTATGGTAAGCTATATAGATGAGAAAGGATTTATTTATCTTCGTTCTCTTGGTTATACCTACCCTAACTCACTTCTTTCAAGAGAAGTCTATATTATGACAGTAAAACATGGAAATATACCAGGTATTATTGGTTTCCCGGAAGAACTTTATAAAGACGAAGGGAATAAATTGACATTAAATAAATTATGGGTAGACATAGGAGCAGAGACAGTAGAAGAGGTAAGAGAAAAAGTAAAAGTAGGAGACTATGTGGTTATAAAGGGGGAGCCCTTTGAAATAGGAAATAATTGTCTTGTCTCCCCGGGGCTTGATGATAGAATAGGTTGTTTTGCCATAGCAGAAGTTTTAAAGGAATTATACGGAAAAAAATTAAAACCTGCTATTTTGGCTGTAACATCTGTTCAGGAAGAGGTTAATTCTCTTGGAGCAAAACTTAAATCAGAGGAGTTAAAACCGGATATTGCTATAATTGTTGATATTGAATTAGCCTCTGATTCTCCTGGTATAGACAAAACAAAGAAACCTGATATATCCTTAAGAAAAGGACCTGTAATAAGCAGAGGACTCTGTAATAATAGATTTATAAGTCAGAGACTTATGGAAATAGCAGAAGAAAATTCCATACCATATCAACTTTATCCTGATAATACCTCCAATACTACGGATTTGTTTACAGTAGTTAAAAGTGGTGTTCTGGCCTGTGTAATAACAATTCCTACAAGGTACTATCATACTTCTGTGGAAATGCTGGATTTTTTGGATGTGGAAAATACAATAAAATTAATTAAAGAATTTATATTGTCCTTTAATAAAGATCCCCACGACTGGTTAGACAAATTGTAGGTAGCTGTTAGATTTTATAAAAAATAATATTACAATTACTTTTATAATTGTAGGACTTTAGATGTAATGTGGGGAATATTATAGGAGTTTTATATTATTAAATTATTATTAGCTTTTAGCTTTTCCCTTAAGCTGATTGCTGATAGCTTTAAATATAAAAGGTTTATTTTTACTGAAGCTAATAATTTAACAATAATGAAAATTCCTGTGTATATAAATTAATAATTTAAGGAGGGGAAAAATATGCCTTATTGTCCGGTATGCAGAAGTGAATTTGAAGAAAGGATAAGTAGATGTTCTCGCTGTGATTGTGAATTGGTGGAAAAACTACCGGAAGAATTGCTTGATATAAATATAAAATCTCTTTGCAAAGTCAAAACCAGTCCGGAAGCTTATTTAATCAAAGGACTTCTGGATCCTGAAGGAATTCTTGTTTTTATCAGACCTTTTGAAGTTGTTATGTACAACGGGATTGTGTCTGATAGTGAGGGATCCTGGGGGGAAATTTATGTTCCCTCTGAAGATATAGAAAAAGCAAGAACAATTCTGAATGATTATCTATCAGGAGAACCGGGAGAAGAAGAGAAAGTAGATCAAACAGAAGGTGATGAGATTTACGGTGATGAAGATGAGAAAGAAGAACTTTGAAGAACTCATATCTTATGGAAATTTTGCTTTAATTTTATTTATTCTTTCCTCTGTAGAGGGGTGAATTTCAAATATTTTAAAGAAAATACTATCTTTTTCTCCCGGTAGAAGGGTTTTTTCAAAGGCACTTAAAGCACTGTGTTTATCTGTAGTTATACTTACAGCATAGAGATCTGCTTCAAACTCCTGATTACGGCATATCCAGAGGGGAAATAAACTTAACAGTGCCGCCAGAAGTAACTGTAAGGGAATAAATTTTAGAAATAATCTGAACTCTGAATTTCCTTCACTACTTTGAAATTTTAATACCTTCAAAAATAAATAAGTTAAGAAAAAAAATAAAAATAGAGTAGAAATTGCAAACAGAATACGTTTAGTATGATGACCAATTTTATAATGAGCAAATTCATGAGCCATAACAAAACATAATTCTTTATCATTTAATAATTCCTGTAATCCTTTAGTAAGAACAACCTGTGCATAGTCTCCCTGACATATAACAAAAGCCCCCGGTGTATTGTTATCCAGTAGTTTTATATTCAGTTTTTTAATTCCAAAAAGTCTGGCTGTAGGCATATAATTATTTATCATATCTTTTTGAAGGTCCCTACTCTTTTCCTTTTTAAACATATCCCGGACTGTTGTAAAAGGGTAGTCATAAGAGAAGGCAAGAAGAAATATAAAATAAGCGCAAAAATAAAGATAACGTGCATATTGACGCTTCGGACATAGTTTGTTAAAGAAGAGATAACCCGGAATACTGAATATAACCAGTACAATAATTGATGCTATAAAGGAAATAATAAATTTTTCCCGGGTAAATCCTGGCTGAAGTGCTCTATTTATAAATAATCCCAGAGAAAAAAGACTGCTTATAAAGAAGTACTTTTTAATATCCATAGTATTGAAAAAAGTACCCTTTTTACTTACAGCCCATATAAAAAGTATTATTAAAAGGCCAATTGCTATAAACATATCTTAGTACGGCAACAGATAAGTTAGTGTCCATCTTGCAAGCCTGTCCCTGTCCAGGCTCTTACGCAAAATCTATGATCCTGTTACAATGAAATCTGTTATTACAGAATATACAGTTTTGCATTTATTTAAGTTATAACTTTCTCCTTTGACGGCATATCTTTTACTCCAGAGCCCGGACAGGGACAGGTGTGTATATTTAAAATTTTTTGGATATTATTTACCTGTCTCGGTACTTAGTATTTGCTGGAAAAATATTGATTATAAATAAAAGGAATAGTGATTGAGAAAAGGGTTCCACCGATTATTCCAGAAAGAACATTGTAGAAGAAACCAATAAATAAAAATACTGTACTTCTGGTGGCAAGGGTCTGTAAAAGCATTACAGGGAAAGCAATAACAAGAGCTATAATAATATTAACAATAATAGAAATGAATCTGCTTTGAATGATATCATGAATGACATTAAAGAAAGAAAGAAAACATCCTGTCAGTATGCCACAGAATATATTAAATCCTATATAAACAGCAAGAAGAACAATACCACCGAAAGTCATACCACAAAAACTTAAAGTACTACCACTGAACATAGCGGAAAAAATAAAAAGTCTGAAGAGTCCCCAGATTAAACCTGAAACAACTCCTGCTATTGCACCGGCTTGAACACCGGGAATTAGAGTTTTCACGTCAAATCTAGTCTCTATTGGAGCGCTGGTAATTTCTTCTAAGAACTCAGGTGAAACCTCTATAGGTGTACCGCAATTATTACAGCACGTATTTTCATCTGAATTAGGTTCACCACATTCCTGACAAAATATTGTTATTTTCGACATAAATTCCCTCCTGACTGCATTTTATAATATCGTAATGCGTGATGGGTAATTGGTTATCAATGATGGGTCATCGGTAATGAAGTTGAGAGTTTATAGTTGACTGTTTAAAACCTTAGTAAGGCAACAGCTGGTATCTATACAGAGAACCTGTTCCTCTCCGGGCTCTTACGCAAAATCTATGATCCTGTTACAATGAAATCTGTTATTACAGAATGTACAGTTTTGCATTTATTTAAGTTATAACTTTCTCCTTTGAGGGCATATCTTTTGCTCCAGAGTCCGGACAGGGACAGATGTATATGTTTAAAGTTTTTTGGTTGCTCTTTTACCTGGAGCGGTAATTAGAATCCCTAAACTCTAAACTTCTCTTCATCCTTCACTCTTTACCCTTTACGTCTCACGCTTCACGTCTTCCGTCTCATTTCTCCTTTATAAAAAATAATTTTGTTCCAAGAGGAGAAATTTCTTTTATAGCTAATTGATAATTACTTATAAGATTTGCTATTTTAAGTTCTCCAGTCTTAAGATCGACTTCAAATACTTCAGGATTCTGAAAATAATAATTTTCAAGAAAATTTATTATAAGTTCTCTTACAGGTTCATATACAGGTTTTTCTTTAATAACATATCTCACTTTTTCAAAAGGCTTTTCCAGGGCAACCACACAGAGTAATCTTTCACGATAGCCATCTTCTCTATCAATAAACCAGAAGGCACAGTCTTCTGCAACATAAGTGGGCCCAATATGAGATTTATGTATAAGCTCTTTAAATCTTTCATATACATCCTCTGTACTGTGGTAAAGGATATTATATTCTTCATTTCCTTTCCAGTTAAGACTCTTTAATTTATTGTTTCCTTCATAAAGACCGAAAGATAGATCCTGATTTCCTATAACCTCATATTTAGGTCTTCTGGCTTTACCAGTAGATGTAAATCTTGAAAGAAAATGCCTCAGATGCATCCCTTCAGGACCCACAACTTCAGATATAGGAGCAGTCCAGAATAAAGGATGGCCGGAATCATGAGTATCAACTGCAAATAAAACTGATGAAGGAACTCCACCTTCACGTATATTTGCTTCAAGCTTTTCCTGAAGATCAAAGAGATCCCTCATATAGCCAGAATGGAAGGTTGAAAGGATGGTATTTCCCAGAATCAGATCAAATCCCAGATTTTTATAGTCTCCTATATCATTACCCATTCTCTCTGCCATAGCACCGGTATAGTTTTTTCTTTTTTTTGCAGCCTTGAGGACCTCACTTAAAACCTGAGGTGTCATTCTGTCAGAAACAGGTATATCCCATGAATTATTTACAGTTGAATCAAAGACATGATCTACATAATCCAGTCTTACAAAATCAAATTTATATCTATCCTGAATTGAAGGGAAGAGAGCCTTAAAGAATTCTACCGTATCTTCTTTAACAATGGGTAAATCGTCTTCTTCCGGAACTTTATTAAAGGGTAAATTGATATAGAATTTATAGGGAGTGAGCATACCAAAGGAATGTTTATGCTGGTCTTCCCCTTTTTCGTTAAGATAGGTAAAATCAGGATGATTATCATTAAAATTATAATAATCAAATTTCGGTAATCCCACTCCTCCCCAGGTATGACTCGGAAGAGTCCAGAAACCCGATGCAATTAATTTATCTGTAATCTCCTGGTGACATTTCCTTAAGACATCAACTCCGCAGGAAAGATCCTCTACAGTTTTCAGTTTATTATCCTTTAAAATCTTTTTTATTATTTTTCTAACTTCATTCTGAATTTTTTCCTGCATTGCTTCAGAAAACATCTCTTTATGGCTTAATTTGTTATAAAGACCTTTTTTTTGTTTATCCAGTCGGATCCATCTGAAATGTTCAGGATTTTCAAGAACAATCCTTGAAAATTGGCTTGTATGTGGTTCTAGATCAAATCCTGCTGTTTTATTTAATATGTGTATAGCATCAATAAGTAGTAATAACTGCTCATCAGGTTCTATACCGGCTCTTGAAAGTTCATCTGAAAGAACATCCTTTGTTATTATTCTCATACTGTCTACTGCATAGAGATTGGTAAGGGCACAATCAAAAAAAGGAGCAAGATGTATGGAATTAGTTCTTATTACAGGGAGAAGTTTCATAGTCTTCAGGAAAGAACCTGTTTTATCTGGGTCCTCTCCTATGGCCCGGACATTTATAAAACAAAAATCCGCATAATACATCCATGAGGAATCTTCATAATTTTCTACAGGTGAAGGAATTCCATCTGGAAGAAACTTATCTTTACCAAGAGTAAGATAAAAATTACATATAATTAAATCATCAATGCTCAGAGCTTCTGCCGGAAGCATTCTTATATATCCTTTAGATGTAAATTCCTTTAAAAGCAGTTCTGTAATTTCATTTAAATATTTTTTAGTAAATCCGGAAGCTTTCTTTAACGAATATTCTTTAAAAGTTTTCCAGTATTCTGGCAGGTTTAGATTTGTAATCATTGGTTTTAACTAACATTCCTCTCTTTTCGATTAAGTTTACATAAAATTTACTAAAAATTCTAGAAAATTTTAATAAATCCTTTAATTATTTAACACCCGGAATACCCGTTAACTGTCCTCCGGGAGAACAGTAACGGGGATAATCTGCAGGCACATTGAGCATAGCATGAGATAACCCGGGACAGTATATTGTATAAATACGTGTGTCCTGTTCCGATAAATAACCGTATTCAACATTTTTATGATTTTTGGGTAAATCCCTTATATAATCTGGAACAACATGGTCTAAATCAGGTGGAGGTATTTGATTTTTATTATCTACCATGTATTGTTCAATAGCAAGTGAAATATTTCTCATATTGAGAAGACAGGCACTTAAAGCACCCTGTTCTCTGGCTCTCTGAACTCTTACCATAAGTATCATTGCAAGAACTGCCATTATTCCTATAGTTATCATTAATTCCAGAAGAGTAAATCCTTTTATTTTTTGTCTTTTCATTGATAATCCCTCCTTAAAGGCCTGCTTGACGTTAAACATATAACCTGTCATTCCTTGGTACCGCAACAGACAAGTTAGTATCCATCTCATAAGTCTGTCCCTGTCCGGGCTCTTACGCAAAAATCTATGATCCTGTTGCAATGAAATCTGTTATTACAGAATATACAGTTTTGTATTTATTTAAGTTATAACTTTCTCCTTTGACGGCATATCTTTTGCTCCAGAGCCCGGACAGGGACAGGTGTATATGTTTTTTAGATACTTTTTTACCTCTTGCGGTACTTAGACATTACACATCACGACTTATACTATTTATCTTTCTCTTTAAATTTACTTATAGCTCTTACAATTACATCGGATACCTCTGGATCTGTCTCCATCTTAAGTCGGGCTTTTAGCTCAGAAAGATGGTTTTTCAAAGAGAATTTTGCTATGGTCCGGGCAGAATACATTCGTATCTTTGGCTGAGAATCAGCCAGAAGTACTGGCAGTAAAGGAGAAAGCTTTGCGCTATCAATATTCTCCAGGCTATGAAGGGCCTTTAATCGTATACTTACCTGTTCTTCAGAATTTTTTATTAACTCTATGATAGGTTCAGTAGCCCGCGAATCTTTCATCTGTCCTAACACTTCTACTGTAGTTTTACGAACAGACCAGTCTTTATCTTTAATTAAAGGCAGGAGATACTCTACAGGTTTCGTACTACCTGAATCACCGAGTATCCTGACTGTAGTAGCCCTTACTGATGGATTTTTATCATTTAAGGTTTCTATTAATTTGTTGATTACATCTTCTCTGTTATTTCCCCTGAGGGCAATAATAGATTTAATCCTGACTGCTGAGTCTTCATGTTTTAAACCACTCAAGGCCATAGAGGTTTTACCAAGGAAATATACTAAAAATCCAGAGATGATCAAAGAGAGTAATATTATTTCAACTATTTTTAGCTTTTTTTGCAAAGTACTCTTTAATATACATCTGCCTTTCTCATCCCTCTTTACATCAACAAAACCACTCTGACGATATTGCAAAAAACAATATTTTTTAAATTCTATAGCATCTTTATTATCCGGTTGTTGTTCTATAATACAGTCAAGGCATTTAATGGTTTCCTGAATCTGTCCTAATCTGAGAAAACAATAAGCTTTCTTTCGATAAATTGTCAGATCTTCTGTTAACTTTTCAAGTTTCTCATAACTTTCTATTGCTTTTTCGAAAAGATAATATTTTTCTTCAATCTCTGCCTTTAATAACCAGGCTTTTCTGTCTTTAGGATTATACTGAAGATATGTTTCAAAATACTTCAGAGCAGTCTCATAATCTTTGTTTTTATAAAAATACATGGCCTGTATGCCTTTTTCTATATAATCTCCTTTATTTTTAATCTGTGTCAGTAAAGCTTTACTTTCATCTTTTAATAACCCGTCCTGATCAAGTGAATATAGATTTTCCACTGCTTCCAGGAAATTGCAATTTTTAATTAGATTATCTATCTTTATAAGACGGATTGCACCAGTAAATAATTTATCTTCTTCAAGTAAAGACTCATGATTTTCTTTTTTATTATCTGAAAGTTCCATAATATTACCTTTATTTTTAGTAAAAAAATATTTACTTAAATATTAAACTACTCTCTATTATACCCAGAAATTATCAATTTTAGTTCAATAAAATTATAACAAATTTTTGTTGCTCTGAGAAATGGTTTGAGATATAATATTGAAAAGCAGTAAGCAATCAGCAATCAGCTTTTAAATGAGATGAGATGTAAGAAGTGAGAGGTATCTGGCTTACAGCATTTCAAAATATGTTTTATCCATGCTCACCTCAGTATTATAAAAAAGCTGATTGCTGATTGCTGATAGCTGATAGCCATACTGAAAGAAGGGGATTATTATTAATACAAAACGAATTGTTTTAGAGGGTTTAAGCCCTCAGGAATTTTACCATCCACAGGATAAATTTTATCTGGAAAAAGTTAAAGCCATTAAAGGATTTGATCTACTGGTGAGTAAGTTTTTTGAATATGGCATAGAGAAGATTTTCTATGTAGTTAATATAACTGATAATATAAAAATCAGTGAAAATCAATTTCCAGAACTTCATAAGCTACTTATTGAAGCATGTCGTATACTGGAAGTAAAACCACCGGAATTTTATATAGATCAGAATCCTGTAGTTAATGCGTATACTACCGGTGTAGAAAAACCTTTTATCTGTGTTACATCAGGATTAATAGAACTTATGAATGAAGAAGAGATTATGTCTATACTCGGTCATGAACTGGGACATATAAAATGTGGCCATATTTTATATCAGATGGTAGCACGGTGTTTAAAACCACTTTTTGAAATCATAGGTTCTGTTACCTTCGGTTTAGGAAAATTTGTTGGAGTTGGATTGGAGCTTGCCCTTCTTCAGTGGTCTCGAAAAGCAGAATTGACAGCAGATAGAGCGGGATTACTTACTGTCCAGAACCCGGAAGTAATGATGAATGCCCTTATGAAACTTGCAGGAGGAGCTTCATCACATCTCACAAAAATTAACCGTGATGCTTTATTGCAACAGGCTGAAGAGGCTATAGCTATTGATGAGAAAGCTGATGTTAAAGGTTATATAGAAAGGGCAGGTAAATTCCTTATAAATTTATTTCGGACCCATCCTTTCCCTATTATTCGTACAAAAGAAATTCACGACTGGGCTAAAGGCATTGATTATGAGCGCATCCTTAGAAGAGAAACAAAACCTGCAGGAGAAGAAATAATGCTCTGTCCACGATGTGGGGCTAAAAACTTGAAAATCTTTACCTATTGTGAAAGCTGTGGTTTAAAACTCTGGAGTTAAAGTTTAAAAATTAACAACTTTGTAACATATTTTAGAAGTTTTTTCTTGTTAATATATGTTTTATATTATATAATTTTTATAGTAGTTACTTTTTTGTTGAAAATTAAGGAGGTTTAATTTTTTATGGATAAAAAAATAGATCCAAATCAATTTATCATCTATTCGCCGTCTGTTAAACCATCTAGAATGACAGAAGAGATAGAAAAGGATATTACTGCACGACGACATTTGAATGATCGAGATTTACACCATATTTTAAACAATATGGTAGAGTTTTACGATGAGGAAAGATCCTTTTCAGAACTATATGGAAAACGGAAAAGTGAAAGAGCCGGAGAAGGACTTGCAGAAAGAATGTCTGCCAGTGACCGGGTAGAAAAGGAAAAAAATCTGAGTAATGCTAAGAAAGTAAATGATATGAATTTAACTAAAGCCAGGAAATATGCTAATAATGATAAGGAATGGAAAAAAGAAGAACTCAAGTACCAGAAATCTCTCCTTGATGGTATGATGCAGAATCCTGAGATTAAGAAAGGATTGGAAAGAATAATAAATGAAAGATATTCTTCAGAAGAACTGGCTCAACTTAGAAACAAGACAAAAGATGATTATGGCAGTGGTCTTGTAAACAATAAAAATGAATATCTCTTCCAACATCTTACAAAGAAAGAAAAAGACGGAACTATAACCACTGAAGAAAGACATCTTCTGGAACTGGCTTCTGCTCAGAGAGTAAAAGACCTTCAGAAAAAGGAAAAAAAGCTTAAGGAAAAAGGACAGTCTCTTCCACCGCAGGAAGCCTCGTGGCTTGCCACAGAAGGAGATAAATATAAAACTCCTATGTCAAAGGCAGACAGCGAACTTCTAACTCAGAGATCACAGGAATATGCCTGTACACTTCTGGATGAAAAGATAGAATCAGGAATTGTAAGACCTGATTCTATTGATGATGATATGTTATTACAATTGGAAGTAAGGGATTATCCAGATATAGAAAGCTTCTCTGGCATTATATTTTATATTAATAAAGAACTGAATGAACTGGTGGATAAAGGCTTTATAAAACCGGATGAAGCAGGGTTAATTAGCCAGGAAGGGGAAAAGTTTGTAGAACTTTATAGAGAAGCTTATCCGAATGCAAAAATAACTGATATAGCTCAACTGGCAATGGATAATGTAAGAAAACTTGCCTATCAGACAAAAAGAGATAAGTATGTTTTCTCAGGAAGTGATCATGGAACAAGACATATTCTGGAAGGCAATATGAGAATGGCTGATAGAATGATTGAAAGCCTTGGAGACAGGGTATCGGCCAAGGATAAAGTCCTTATTCATCAGATTATAATTGACCATGACATAGGTTATACAGTGGGTGTGGCTCAGGCAAAAGAAAGTTTTGAGGCTTCAAAGGATCATCCTATTTTCAGTACCAAATATATAGAAGCAAAAAAAGATTACTATATAGAGAAGTTTGGCCAGGATGGCTATGAAATGATTAAAGACGGTGTTCTTATGCACAGTTACACTAAATCCGAATATAATACAGAACCTGATCCCCGGACAGGTCTTAATAAAGATATTATCCGTTCCATAACCTCTACTGTTGACGCTCTGGGAGTAACAGCTGAAGTAAAGTGTCCGGCCTTTTTCAGAGATCCACAGGTTGTAAAAGTGCTTCAAAAAATTCAGTTATTTGCAGATACCCATGGCGGCAAAGTCACTCCTGAAGCACTGGCAATGTATAAAGATCAGCTAAGACAGATTGCAGATAAAGAGCCTGATGAAACAAGAAGGATGGGCTATCATGATGCTATTAATAATCAGTTTAATCCTGTTACTGTTGAAATGACTCTGGGGCAGTATACAGGTGTATTAAATGATATAACCTTTAGAGAAAAAGATGGACACTTAAAACCTGTAGTAATTATGGATATATCTGAAACTCAGGCAATTCTGGGAAATCTCTTTGGTGATACTGCCTCTACTAAAGCCTTCGTAAAAGCAATGGAAGATTTTGGAGTGTCTAAAGAGGATATAGCAAATATGGCAAGGAAGATAAAAGATGCCAGATCCAGTGGAACTCTGGAAGAAATAAATCCTGAATTAATGTTTGAAAGTGATAAAGCTATATTTAAATTTGTTCCTATGAGAGAAATGACTGTAGAAGGTGGGAGTATTCATAAAGCCTTTGAAGATGTCCAGAGAATCAGTGTAAGACCTGAGATAAGAGAATTAACCCGTGTTCTTTCACCTCCCGAAGCCAGAACACCTGAAAATGTATCTGCTCTTATAACAGAATTCCGAAGAGATCTTACCGAACGTATGGGTGATGATACGGCAAGACAATTTTTCGACAGACGTTTTAATACAGCACAACACTTCCAACAGATTCAACAGGAGCTTTATGCTAATATAGATAATCCGGAAGTCTTTGAGAAGGTTCTGAAGAAATTAAAGGCCCTTACGACCAGAGCAGAAAGAGAATTTATGGGAATTTGAAAAGTAAAAGGTGAAAGGTAGTAAATAATTTGGGAAGAGATTCATATGAATCTGAAATAGAGGAATATAATGATTTACTGGATGAACTCAGAGAAGTAGAGGGCTTACGACTCGATTTGCAAAGTTCTATGGAAAGTCTGGCATTCCTTATTGAAGAAATGAAAAAGAAAAATCCGGGAAACTGGCAGAGGGATCTCGGCGTTCTGAAGAGATCAATTTATGAATTAAATGAGAAAGAAGGCAAAGGCGGTGTAAGCTTTCTCCTGACCAGAAAAATAAATTCTATCTATATAGATTTTTTAAATAAAAGAAAAGAACAGGTTAAACATAATAAAGATACAGTAAGTATAATAGAAACTATGAAAGAGATGACTGAAGAAAGTACGGAGTTTGCTCATAAATCTTATGAACATGGTCAGGCAGTTATCTTTGGCGGAGTATCAACAGATTATATACCTGAATGGTATAAGTATGTAAAGGAGTGAAAGATATGTAGGGGTAGAACACGCTTCTACTCCTACTGATTTCATAAATCTATGAAGGGATCAAGAAGAGAATTTTTACAAAAGGCAGGTAAAACAATAATAACAGGAGCAGGATGGACTGCTATCTCACTCTTTGGCCTGTCTTCGGCAGGGTGTGAGCGATATGGATTGTGCGGTGGTTATTGTACTGGCTGTACCTCTTATTGTGAAAATTGTACAGGCTGTACGGGATGTACAAGGTCATGTACTTCTTCCTGTACTACAACATGTACCTCAGGTACAACAGGTGGAAATATTCAGACAAAGACACAGCTTTTACTTAACGGCTGGGGTTTTACAGACACTGCAATATATCATATTATAGCAAGTAGCGGATCTCAAAGTGTAAGCAGGTATACTGATGATTATACTCTCGGTCAATGGTACAATTCCCATGAATTTCAAGGAAATATTACTATAGAACATAAATCAAATGAGGAGGTTACAGTAGAGATAAAGAGGGATCTTATTTCAGATCCGAAAGTCACTGAAAGGGTAAGTAAAACCTTTACTACTTCTTATATTAGCTATAATTTAACCTTTGACTGGTTTCCTGTGGGAGTATATTTCAGTGTTAAAAGTAATATTACAAATACACCTGTAGGGACAGTAAATGTTACTATAAAAGACCAGGGAGGAAGTTTGATAATCTCTGATATTACAGACACAGGCGGAATAGCAAAATATTATGTGGCAGATCCGATTAATACCTATTATCCTCTTAAAAGCGGTACTCCCTATACTGCATATTTTAACAGAGAAGGCTTTAAGGAAGCTATACAGTCTTTTACAATTCAGAGTGATTCTTATGGTATATCCGGCAGTTCTGCTTTTGTTGTTTATATGATTCCCACTGCCTGAAAAAATATTTTTATCCGGGAGATTCTTATTACGGCAACAGGTAAGTTAGTACCATCTCACAAGTCTGTCCCTGTCCGGGCTCTTACGCAAAATCTATGATCCTGTTACAATGGAATCTGTTATTACAGAATATACAGTTTTGTATTTATTTAAGTTATAACTTTCTCCTTTGACGGCATATCTTTTGCTCCAGAGCCCGGACAGGGACAGGTGTATATATTTTTGGATACTTTTTTGCCTGTTGCGGTACTGAGAAAAAAAATTACTCTTCATCACTACACGTCTCTACCATGGAGTTGCCTCATAATCAAGAGGACTTTCCCCACCTTTATCTTTAATTGTAAGATCTCCTCCTTTTGATACAAGATACTCAAATATCTCATCAAATCCGAGAAGTCTTGACCAGTGTAATGGTGTTTTCCCATCATTATCTTTAGCATTCACATCTGCTCCACTGTATATAAATAAATCGATTAATTCCTTATTAGTGGCGAAGAATAATGGGGTACGGCCTTTATTATCCCTTGCATTTACTGAAGAACCTTCTTTTATGAGTAATTCAGCCAGGTTTTTATTAGAATAGCGTGATGCTGAATGTAAAGGAGTTTCACCATTATTATCCCTTACATTAACATCTGCTCCATTGGATATCAACAATTCTGCTATTCCTTTACTGTCATAATCGGGTTCTACGTAACCATACTTATCGGCATAAGGATTACCGGGATCATGTATAAGTCGTCTTACAGTTGTTGAATATAAAGGAGTTCTTCCACTATTATCTCTTGAATTTACTGAAGCACCTTTAGATATTAACAGAGCGGCTATTTCTCTGTTCCCTGCCATGTGTAAAGGAGTCTCTCCTTGATTATCCTGAACATTTACGAGAGCTCCTTTGGAAAGAAGCAATTCTGTAACTTCTTTACTTGAAGACATATGTAGAGGAGTCATACCATTATTATTTTTAGCATTTACGCTAGCACCTTTAGCAATAAGTAATTCAGTAAGTTCCTTATGGCCGTATTTTGCAGCAAAATGTAAATGAGTTGAACCATCCAGAAATTTTCCTTTTACATTAACTCTTTTGAGCTGTGGGTCACTTTTTATGAGTGTATCAATACAGGTTTTTACATCTTCAGGTTTTTGAACATAATATAAAACCATCCAGGCTTCTGTATTTTTAGGATCCACTTCTACAGCTTTACGAAAACATGTAATTGCTTCAGTATATTTCTTTTGTTCATAGAGATCTTTTCCCTTTTTGACCCAATCTTTAGCCGTATCTTTAGACTTTTCAGCCCCTCTTACAGGCATAAAAGTGACCATGAGTAAAAGTGTAATAATTATAATTTTTTTAAAATTCATAAAGACCCCCTCTTTTCTCTGGTTTTAAAATCGTTATTTCATCAATCCTTTATATAGCCCTTACTATACATAAGTTCTGCATTTAAAAGAGCTGCTCCTGCTGCTCCTCTTATAGTGTTATGACTCAGAATAACCATTTTTACATCCAGAAGAGGACATAATCTTATTCGTCCGACAACTGTAGCCATACCTTTTTCTTCCATAAGATCAACCCTGGATTGTGGTCTGTCCGGTTCACTCTTTACTATTATGGGATGTTCAGGAGCAAGGGGTAACTTTAATCTCTGTGGTTCTCCTTTGAAATCCTGAAGAACTCTTATGATTTCCTCTATAGAGGCTTTTTTATTAAGTTTTACTGAGATACAACAGAGATGTCCATCTATAACAGGTACTCTGTTACAATGAGCACTTATAAGTATATCTGCATTTACTATTCTATCATCTTCATATTTCCCGAGTATTTTCAGTGGTTCCTGCTCTGCTTTTTCCTCTTCTCCTCCAATATAAGGAATTATATTTCCAAGTATATCAAGACTGGCCACACCGGGATAACCTGCTCCGCTAATGGCCTGCATGGATACTAAAAGAACTTTCTCCACGCCAAATTTATCCATTAAAGCCTTCAGCACAATTGTAACTCCCATAATAGTACAATTAGAATTTGTAATTATAAATCCACCTGATTTTTTATAAGACTCCTGATTTTTAACCACTTCTAAATGCTCTGGATTAACCTCTGCACTCATAAGGGGAACATGTCTATCCCACCGATGGTTTTTAGAATTACTTACTACTATATAACCGAGACCGGCCAGGTCCTCTTCTATTGGGCCTGCTACAGAACTATCAAGTCCTGAAAAAAGGAGTTTACAATCTAAAGGAGGCTTACAATCTTTTACCTTTATTTTTCTGGCATAAGAGGGTATATCTGCACTGATTTTCCACCTTCCTGATACAGAATCTTCATAGTTTTTACCAGAACTCTTTTCTGATGCACAGAGTTCGGTTACTTCGAAAAATGGATGATTTTCAAGTAATTGTATAAATCTCTGTCCTACAGTACCTGTGGCACCTAAAACTCCTGCTTTTATCTTATTCATCACTTACTCCTATTCTTCTGGAACAGCTCTGATTTTATTCAGTATTCTTCTTAGTAATACCTTGACTTTTTCAGGATCAGAAACATTAAGAGAAAGGGCCTTTTCTATATATTCAACGGCTCCATTATTATCGCCTGTTTCCAGTAAAGCATTGGAAAAAGTATAATAATTCCAGAGATTATCAGAGTATTTTTCAATAAGTTCAAAGAAAATCTCTTTACCTTCCTTAATCTGTCCTGATAAAAGAAGGACTTCTCCTTTGATTCTAAGGATCTCTTCAAGAAATTTACTTCCTTTATGTTCTTTATCATATTTAATTAATTCATTGCAGAACAGGAGAGCTCTCTGATAATTTCCAATTCTTTTGTAATAATCTATAACCCTGAAAAATAAATCTATATAATCCAGTTCCTCGTCTTGTTTATAAAGTACCATCTCTAAAATCTCAATTGCCTCATTTTCCCTGTTCCGGGATATGAGCTTTTCAGCCATTTCAAGTCTTTCTTTTGAAGAAGCCTTCATTATATCATCTCTTGTGACAGTAAAAACCTCCTCTTTTTTTTCTTCTTTTTTCTTATTATTTACCTGTTTACGATGGGGAATTCCTTCTTGCTGTACCATGCCCATCATCATCATCTGAGGTAAACAGCAATCTTTAAATTTGGCTCCACTGCCACAGGGACAGGGTTCTGTTGCTCTTACTACTTTCATAAAATATTATACCTCCTAATTTATTATAAACAATCTGCTTTCACCTGTTGCTAAAGGGTGATTACCGATTGCTGAATGCTCATAAAATATCTGATCTAAAATAAGAACTTCTTATAAGAGGACCGGAAATTATTTTCTTCATACCAAGCCTTTCACCTTCCTCCCTGAAAACCTCGAATTCTTCGGGAGTAAGGTAGCGATGAACAGGTAAATGCTCTTTTGAAGGAGATAAATACTGTCCTATTGTTAATATATGACAACCGGCTTTTATAAGATCTTTTATTACTGCCATAATCTGAACTTTTGTTTCTCCAAGACCTGCCATAATACCTGATTTTATTACAATATCTCTTGATATTCCGGCAGCTTTTCTTATTAAATCTATAGATCTTTCATAGATGGCTTCAGGTCTGACAGAATGATATAATTCCGGAACAGTTTCAATATTATGATTTAAGACATTTACTTCAGAAGATAAAACCAATCTTAAGGCATCTTCATTTCCCTGGAAATCAGGTATTAAAGTCTCAATCTTTGTTTCAGGAGAAATTTTTTTAATTGCCCTTATAGTCTTTGCAAAATGTTCTGCCCCTCCATCACAGAGATCATCCCTTGTTACTGAAGTTATTACTGCATATTTTAAATTTAACTTTGAAATTGTCAGGGCAACATTTTCTGGTTCACAGGGATCAACCTGTTCAGGCACACCATGAGAGACAGCACAGAACCGGCAGTTTCTTGTACAGATATTACCCAGTATCATAAAAGTTGCCTTACCACAGGAAAAACATTCACCTATATTAGGACATCTTGCTTCTTCACATACAGTATGAAGATGCATTTCTTTCAGAATACTAATAAGTTTTCTGTAATTTTCCCCGGAGGGAAGTCTGGTCCTGAGCCATGGGGGCTTTGGTTTTAGTAATTTCACAATAATCTATCCTTTGATGAAGATCTTCATAGACAATTTCTTCTAAGCCAACATTAAAAACTTTTGAAAAATTATCAATTATTATACCAGAAACTTCTGATAGAGAAAACTCCCTGTCCATAATTTTTTTCATAGAAGTTACACCTGCATTATAAAGTCCGCAGGCTCTGATCATATTAAATCCTGAAAGGTCAGTATTTATATTAAGAGTAAATCCATGAAATGTAATCCATTTTCTGATACCAATACCAATAGAAGCAATTTTATCCTGCCCTATCCATACACCATGATTTAAAGGATTTCTTGTACCTTTAATTGAGTAAAATTCAAGTGTCAGAATAATAACTTCTTCTAATTTTTCTATAAATTCCTTTACTTTTAATTTATACTCACAAAGATTAATTATAGGATAAACCACTAACTGACCATAACAATGATAGGTTACATCTCCTCCCCGCTCAACAGATAATACAGGAATTTTCCTGTTTTTCAGTTCTGCTTCAGAAATTAAAATATTATCTCTTTTA